>JASMTI010000185.1:0-6285 GCA_041694375.1 Bacteroidales bacterium
TGAGTATCATTTCCGGTATAACAGACGTGCAATGATGGGGTCAATCTTCGATTTACTCCTAAAAAAGATGGTTTTCAGCGAACCTAAACGATTAAATAAGAACAAATTAAAAACAGCGGTCTAACCGCCTATACCAAAAAACAAATATCCTTACGCAATTTTGTATTATCTTTTGCAAACGAAGACATTGACCCCTCAACCTTGATTGAAGGGATATATAAAGCCCCGGCAACGGTAATAGTCAGAAACAAAACAACCACTTTCCATGTATGCTTTTTATATAAATAATCAATACGTGTAAAGAAACCGGCAACTGACTGATTATTTTGTAAAGTCTTGCCCCCACTAAAAATATTGGTACCAACCAGGAGCCCCGGAACGATAATCACCGACAGGACAAAAGCAACAATAACCCCAAATGCTGCAAATGCCCCCATTTGTTTAATACCTGTTACATTGCTAACCATAAGTGACCCAAACCCGATGGCAGTAGTTATTGCGGCCGAAAAACATGGAACAATAACGGCTTTGAGTGTTGTTTTCATGGCTTTGTAGTTATCAGGTTCCCCCGGCCGTATTTTCTTATAATGATTAATAATGTGTACCGAATTAGCCATCCCTATAACCATAATCAGCGGAAAAAGTGTAATCGAAATGGGGGTCATAGAAATGTTTGTCCACCCCTTTAAACCAATCACCCAGAGAACTGACAACAAAATTGGTATTAGAGGAACTAAAGTAGTAGCCAGGGTCCGGTAAAACAAAAACAGGATAAGTGCACATAAAACAATTGAAAGCGGGAACAACAACTCAAGGTCATCATGCATCATTTGTTCAACAGAAGCATCGGTAATGATATCGCCACCTATTATAATATCCCGGTCATTCAGCTCCTTTTCTTCGCTAACCAGCTGGCTTAATGCCTGAAAAAGTTGATTGTGCATTTCATCATTTCCCCCGGAGAACATCCCCGGCACGGATAATAAAAGTGCAGCAACCTGATGGTCATCCGACAAATACACACCTTCAATAAGCGGATTGCCATTTGATGCGGTTTTGGCTTTATTTGCATCATAACCACCAGTAGAATTGAGGTCAACAACTGGCTTAACTTCAATACCAGAATTTATGCCAACAATATTTTCGCAATTAATCAGCGAATTCACTTCGCTCACACCCGGCAATTTTTCCAATTTCTTGTGTAAGCTTTCCAGGTACCTTATCTCCTCAACCGAAAAGATATCGGGCGATTCAAACGCAACAATAATTCCTTCCTCTGATTCAAATTGTTTTTGAAATTCACGGTAAGTAATCAAAACACTGTCGCTTGGGGTAATAAAAGTCTCTTCATCCTCACGCATTTCTACTTTCCCGACTTTCAACGAAAAAGCAACTGAAATTAAAGCTATTATAAGAAATAGCAAACTTCGTTTTTTTAGAATTAATTCAATGGTCTTCATTTTCTTTAGTTTGATTTAACTAACTATTAAAATTTACAAAAAAAATTAATCGAATGCCTGAATAGCTTTATTCAAAAGCACGACTAAAATATCCTTTTCTGAATCAGTAAGGTTGCATGTCATTTGCTGTGCAATGGCATGGTGGACGTTAGCATGCAACTGGCCGGCCTCTTTACCTTTTTGGGTAAGATGTACATGAGCTGAACGTTTATCCGTTTCCGATTTCACCTTTTTGACATACCCTTTATCCGCGAGCCTGTCGATCATCACAGAAGTTGAAGGGTTGGTAATCTTTAACCTTCCTGACAATTCTGATACTGTTGGATCATCAAGTTCACTAACCAGCTCAATACACTGAAGCTGCTTGATAGACAACTCTTCAATAGCTGATTTCTTTTTTAAATCAGCTTCAAGTTGCTCACTTTTACTCAACAATACATCAATCAATTGATCAAGGCTTAAGTCCATATTCGATTATTTTTCTGCAAATATAATTTATTTAGTTATACCTAACTAATAAAAACCAATATTTTTAAATTTATTTATATTTATGCAGCACCCATATCATCACAGGTGCTGCATAAATTGACTAATATCCCATGAGCGAAAGCATTTTCACACCATACCGCCTGCCTAATTTCCGGTAACCTTCTGATGTAAAATGTGCCTTATCATCCTGTACATCGCACCCATCGGAAGAAATAACATGTGCCGTGGGTATTACATTGGGTAATTTATTAATAATGGGGTTCATAGCTGAACAGCAACCATCAAACTCAGCACCAACAACTTCGCCTGCAATCAGCGGGGTTGATTTTGCGCTGAGTGAAAGATCGGTCAACATATCATTGTAAATCTTTTTAACATACTCAGGCCACTGTTCGTCGCCGGTGTTGGTTTCCCCCTGATGTAAAAGAATGCCTTTAATTACACCATCCTCACGGGCCTTTTCTGCTAAATCCATCAGGTACTGGTATGGGTTCCAGTCGTATGATTTCACCTTATCAACAAACCAGTCTTCGGCATAAGTAGAATCGTAGTCCTGGTAAATATCTTTATCAAATATCCGTATGTCACATCCGCCAATGGCAACGGTTACAATTCCAACAGTTATACTATCGGGTAAATTATCTACCATTGTCCTTCCAAAGTAATCAACAACAGAGAGCCCTGAGTTGCACTGACAAACAGGTGGCACGGCATCGTACCACTGCCCTTTGTCCCTTTCAAGGTTAGGGCAATCAATTGCCTGGAACGTTTTAAACCGGCTGTCAACGGTTTTGTCCTGTTCCTCAATGGGACCGACACCTTCCATGTTCGACTGTCCAAAACATAAGTAGATATGGAAATTGGGATCCTGGGAAAACACCGCTGTTACAGATAAAAGAAAAGTAATGATTAATGTAAATTTTAATAATTTCATTTTTAAATGGTTTAGTTTATTTCATGATAAAGAATTATACTTCCAAAATTAACAATAATACAATTCGATCCAAGTCGAATAATTACCACCAGGCAGGGATACAAGTTCTTTCACAATATTTCATTTGTTTCCTTCTATTTTCCCAATAAATACTTTTGTTAAACAATGCTTTATTACTAATTTGCTGCACTGTTTTTTGAATAAAATGCAGAGATTCACACTTAAATAAAACCCTGGCTAAATGATAATTCAAACGATATTAATTGTCATCGGTTTCGCGTGCTTAATTTTTGGGGCAAATTGGCTTGTAAACGGAGCCTCTGCATTAGCAAAAAAGTATAAAGTCTCAGATTTAACAATAGGATTGACCATTGTCGCATTTGGAACTTCAGCACCAGAGTTGGTTGTGAATGTTATTGGCTCAATAAACGGGTATACAGACATCGTTCTTGGAAATATCGTTGGAAGTAATAATTTTAATTTATTCATAATACTTGGGGTATCAGGTTTAATACTGCCAATTTCAGTTCAATCTTCAACAGCATGGAAGGAAGTTCCAATTTCCTTACTCGCTACAATTATATTAATTCTTTTTATAAATGATTTTAACTTTTTAGAGCCAGGTTGTTTGAGCCGAACTGATAGCATCATTATGCTCGTGATATTTCTATTGTTTCTGTATTATGTTTTCCGTCAAATGAAAAATGACTCAGATGTTCAAGCTGATTATGTGCATAAACCAACACGTGTAATTTGGGGGCTCATACTAATTGGATTATCTGGTTTAATTATTGGAGGGCAACTGGTTATAATAAATAGCATTAAAATAGCAAATAGCTTAGGCGTTGGTGAAAAAATAATTGGATTGACCATCGTCGCAGCAGGAACTTCATTGCCTGAATTAGTAACTTCAATTGTTGCAGCAACAAAAAGAAACAGTGATATTGCGATTGGAAATGTTATTGGTTCAAATATTTTCAATATCCTTTTGATATTATCAATTAGTGGTTTGATTATGCCAATTGACTTCAATCCAAAGTTTAATTTTGACATTTTTATTTTGATTGGAGGAACAATTTTTCTTTTAACTTCAATGCTAACCGGAAAAAGGAAAAAGCTAGACCGGTGGGAAGCAGGAATTTTATTTGGTTTTTACATTTTATATACAATATACCTAGTAATGAGTGAAATATAAAAATCACCACAATTTTAAATAAATTACGAATGAAACTTAAATTTGCCAAACACAAGGCAAACAAAGCAGCATGAAAATATCAAAAATAAATTAAAATGGGGCATCATCCTTTTGTTGCTCATAATGATTACCAGCCTGGCCTTTTATCCTTCAAAGCCTCAAGCTCCTATTGCTGTTTGAGAAAGATAAAATCAACATCGACCATGATTTATTGGAAAATACAGCAACGGGGTTTGAAACGACCATAAAAATGGGCGAAAGCATTAGCATGCATTGATAAAAACCGGGTTGAAAAAACTTTTTTAATATCACCCCACCACATTAACCGGCTCTCCCTTAATAAAAGCCTTGAGGTTTTCAGCCGCAATATCCATGAGCCTGCTACGTGCCTCGAAAGTAGCCCAGGCAATGTGTGGGGTAATGATGCAGTTTTTGGCTTCCAACAATGGGTTATCGGCCGCGGGCGGTTCGGTTGAAAGCACATCGAGCGATGCTCCGGCAATTGTCCCATTGTTCAAGGCCCCGGCCAAATCGGGTTCATTAATCAAAGGGCCACGACCTGTATTTACCAATAAGGCCGTTTGCTTCATTTTGCTTATCAGTTCACGGTTTACAAAACCTTTGTTGTCATCGCTCAGCGGACAGTTAATGCTCACAATATCGCTTTGTTCGAAAACCTCTTCTACTGAAACCTGCGTAATGCCATGGGGCAAATTGGTTTTGACCGACCTGTTGGCAATGAGCACTTTCATACCGAAAGCCAAAGCTATTTGAGCTATTTTAGAACCAATCCTGCCATAGCCTACTATGCCCATGGTTTTACCTGCCAGTTCGGTTTGGGGTGAAAGAAAATATGAAAAATCGACACTGTTTACCCAGCCCCCCTCAGCCACATGTTGCCCGTGCTTTTCAACCTTATTGAAATGGGCAAAAATATGAGCAAACACCATTTGTGCAACCGAATTGGTGCTGTATGCCGGGATATTGGTGACAACAATCTCCTGCTTTTTAGCCGCGTCGATATCAACCACATTAAAACCGGTAGCCAAAACACCAATGTACTTCAATTTTGGCAGTTGCTTAATCATTTCAGCATCGATTACAACTTTGTTGGTAAGAATGAAATCGGCACCCTCGGCACGTTCAACAACCAAATTATCAGGTGTTCGGTCGTAAACCATGATATCACAAAAGTCATTGAAAACCTCCCACGATAAATCACCGGGGTTTAATGTATATCCGTCGAGTACAATAAGTTTTCTCATCATCCTTTAAGGCTTTACTAACTATTATTGGAGTTTTCTTGCAGAAACTAAATAAATGAAAAATATTTAACCTGGCAAGCCTTTAGATCCTAATTCTACCGGGCTTCCCGATTTTATTACATTAATAACTATACTTTTATAAGCACCATATTGTATATGTTGTACAGTTCCGAAGGAGTAGCATATCACTAACCGTGGGTGATTGATGAGCTTGCCGAAGCATGAACCCACGGTAAACAGTAAAAGTCAACGCTAGCCCAGTAGGGGCGACACCTTATGGAAAGTAATTTACATCATACTTAAAGCACAACCCCTGTCGGGGCTGGGTCTTTGGTTGTTCTCCGCCCCCGGTTCCTCAGGCTCCCCCGGGGGTTATTGAGGTATAGCCACTTCGTGGCATTAATGCGTATTTCGGCAGTTCATTAGTTCTACTTTAACAATTTAATTGTAGTCTAACGCTCAGGACATGGTTCGATTTTAATCAGGGGAAAATTCAATGTTAATCGGTGTAAATCCGAGGAAAAAAAAGTTCTAAGAATAAAATCAACCACCCTAACCTTAAATTGGTCCCGCTGTACCACCCTACCCTTTTTGCAATAATACTTATTAGAACAAAGTTGGTTGAAAAAAGGAACATACTCTTTTGTTGAAAAAACCCTTCGCTTAATTGCAATAAAAAAATGTAGTTTTGTTGTTCAATTATAGCGTAAGGATGTTTAAAAAAATAACAACATTTAGTTTCCTTGTTCTGGCCAACTTAATTTTATTGGCTCTTGCTGTTAAATAGAAGGTCACGCCCTAATCTTTATTTTATCCATTATATGTTCGCAAAAGCGGCTTGCTTTTCACAAAAAAGGGTTAGCAAAACATTTGCTAACCCTTTGATTTTTAAGTCGGGATGACTGGACTTGAACCAGCGACCCCACGCCCCCCAGACGCGTA
>JASMTI010000186.1:0-57054 GCA_041694375.1 Bacteroidales bacterium
GGCATCCCGTCAAACTTAGCCGTCAGGGGATCCTGCACCATGGCAACCCCATTTTTTTCTTTAATAGCTTTTAGCCCCAAACTCCCGTCTGACCCCATACCTGAAAGGATTACACCAACACTGTCTTTTTGTTGGTCTTCGGCTAACGACCGGAAGAAAAAGTCGATTGGAAGACGCAGCCCTTTCTGCTCAACAGGCTCGAAAAGAAACAGGTAACCTTTTAACAGGGACATGCTTTTGTTGGGTGGGATTACATAAACATGGTCGGGCTGAACTTTCAGTCTATCGCTTGCTTCTACCACCTTCATCATTGTAGTACGTTGCAGCAATTCAGGCATTACACCAATATGGTTTGGGGCCAGGTGCTGAATGACCACGAAAGCCATACCATTGTTTTTTGGTATATTCCTGAAAAATAATTCTAATGCTTCAAGCCCCCCGGCCGAAGCACCTATTCCAACAATAGGAAAGCCAGATGAAGCAAGATGCTCATTTTCAGATTGTTTTTTATACTTTGTCTTATCTGGTGTTGTATTTGGTCTCATAGCGCATTTTAATATTTTATTGTATATGCTTAACTTCCAATATCTTCAATCGGACTTCTTCTTTTTTCTTTTAGTTTTTTGAAGTGCGAAGGTGTTAGTCCGGTAACCTTTTTAAACTGGTTGGATAAATGTGCCACACTGCTGTAATGTAACTGATAAGCAATTTCAGACAAGTTCAATTCGCCATACATGATCAGCTCCTTCGCTTTCTCAATTTTATGTGCAATGATGTATTGTTGAATGGTAATACCTTTCACCTCCGAAAAAATATTAGACAGATAAGTGTAATCCAGTTTAAGTTTTTCGCTAATATAATCTGAGTGGTTAATTTTGATCATATCGTTGGAGTTGTGCACCAGTTCAATGATGACATTTTTAATTCTTTCAATCAGTATTGAACGTTTATCATCCATTAGTTCAAGACCATAAGCGAGCAGGTCAGTTTTAAGTTGGGACAATTGTTCTGCTGTCAGGTTTTCCATAATCTCAACTTCCCCCAATTCGACAATAATGAAATGAAGCCCGTGTTTTTTCAACACTTCTTTCACTACCATTTTACATCGGTTACTCACCATGTATTTAATGTATAATTTCAAGATTTTTAGCTCCTTACGTTTATTTTCTATTCAAAGTTAGGCATTATAGCAATTAAAACTCCGGTTATGGGGGTTTATCTCCAAACTTTATTAAATGTATGCAACAAAAGAATGATAATTTTCATTTTGTAAAATTGTATAAAAATTTTCCCCATACCAGTAATTTTTAAAATCTATACCTAAAAGAAATAGCTCCCCCGTCGGCCCAAAAACCTGTATATCCAACAAAATTGAAGGCAGGCTTCCAGTCAACACCAATATTAAACGGAATCTCGGCAAAGCTATATTCAAGTCCGAGTATTCCATCAACACCAACTACGGTATAATCATCACCATCATTGCCCCATCCAACATTGTCGCCATTCCAAAATCCAACATGGCCGCCAAAACCGTAATACCATTTTAATCTCTCAGTTTGAAATGCAACATTATGAATTTCGTACAAACCTGTTAATTGCAGACCTTTCCAACGAGTTGAAACAATCCCCTCAAAAGCTGCTTTTTCACTTACAAAATGCTTTATGGTTACCCCATTGGCGAATCCGCCCCTTAATCCAATACCTGTATTGTAATCCTGTGCATTGGCAAACAGAAAAAGACCTGCTGCAAGCAATATTGTTAATGCAATTTTTTTCATTTTATACTATTGTTTAGATGTTTCCTACTCGTATGGCTTTTCAGTTTTGCCCCAATTTCATCCCTGTTTGGTCAGTTTTTAATAAACGTGAATTCATTGCAGTTGAAAATCTTACCTTCAGCATATCAAGTTCACGTTAATTACTGATTATTTACAAATATAAATTGCAAGCCAAGACATGCTGTTACACAATAAATTTAAAATGTTACATAAGTCATACTTTTCAACGTGTGAATAGTGTAACTCTAGCACCACAAGAAAGAGAACGGGCATGATGGCTATGGGCATAGCTCCCACGACCACTCCGGTCATCATGCCATGATGATTAAAGAATTTCAACAAAAAGGAGAATTTGTTGCCATGACAGGGGACGGTATAAACGATGCACCCGCACTGGCAACTGCCGATGTAGGTATCGCAGTTGGTTGTGGTACTGATATTGCTGCTGAAACTGCCGATATTATATTGGTAAACAGCAATCCATCTGACATAGCCTCACTGGTATTGTTTGGAAAAGAAACCCACAACAAAATATTACTTGATCCCTATTGAAGCTCCATTTTCAAATTAAAAACCACTTGTTTTACATCTTCGTTATCGGGGTATAATTCAAGTATTTTTTTAGCCAATGCCAATGCTTTATGGTCCATGCTGTTATCGAGGTAAAACTTAAGTAATACCAACCGGCTGTCGAGGTTATCAGCAATTTCAACCTCTCGTTTCAAAAATTGCCCTGCTTTTGACTTTTCGTTCATAAAGTCGTACATCATGGCAATGTTATGACTAACCCGCGGGCGGTCGGGAGCCATTTCCGACACCTCAAGCAAGGTGGATAACGATTGGTCGTATTTGCCCATTTCTGATAACAACAGGGCATATGAATAACGGGCATCAACATCATCAGGCACATCATCGAGATATTCACTAAACAAACGCTCTGCCTTGTCGTTCTCCCCTTTACGGTTGTACAAATAAGCCAGGTTAAGCTTTACAAAGTACAACTCCTTATCTTGACTGTAGGCCGCCAGATAAAACTTTTCGGTATTTTTAAGGTCATTCTGATTGTAGTAATAATTGGCCAGGTTGATTTTACCCGTGGGAAAATCGGCATTGTAGTTCAATATCTCCTTATATTCTTTCAGAAC
Organism: Bacteroidales bacterium; assembly: GCA_041694375.1. Classification (GTDB taxonomy): domain Bacteria; phylum Bacteroidota; class Bacteroidia; order Bacteroidales; family Prolixibacteraceae; genus Roseimarinus. The sequence continues at coordinate 2,924 of JASMTI010000186.1, forward strand.
TTCCTGGTAAAGTTCTTTATAGTCTGCCGGAATCCGTTCTTCGCCAAGCTGCATCAAGCGCTGCACAGCTTCAACCCTTACTGCTTTAGTGGCATCGTTTAGTGATTTTAGCAAACGCCCTGTGTTTTCAGTATTTTGCTCGTGCAAGCTACGAATTGAAGCCACACGAAGTGAAGGATTAATGTGATTCAAATATGTATCCTGAATGTTTTGTAGCGAATCGGGATAATAATTACCCAAATCGATGATGGCCAGGCTACGTATGTTTGGTGGAAATAACTCATTTTCAACTATGTAATTTAACTTTGAAGCTGCTTCTGCTTCCCCATTTTGGGCAGCATAAAAAGCTTCGGCATAATGAGACCTTTTGCGATCACCAAACCATTCTGTTATATATTCTTCAGCCCATTCGTTCGTTTCATCGGCATGGCACTGGTTACAGGCATTGGGCGTTCCGTGTTTTATAGAAAGGTCGGGGCGCGGGATCCTGAAACTATGATCATTCCGGTAATCAACGCCCATATAATATTGACCGTGCATGTGGCAATTGATACATTCCGTTCCGGAACCAACATCATATTTCACCCCCGATTCGGATATCACCGCTTCACCGGGCATTCCGTAATCTTTATGCCTGTGGTGGCTGTAATCTCCATAAATATCTTCGCGGTGACATTGGTAACAAAGCCGGTTATCGTCAAATAGCCGTTCGCCACTGTGCACATTATGGCAATCGTTACACTGTACACCACGTTGACTCTCATACATTTTACTTTGTAAAAACGAAGCATATACGTAATCCTCATCACGGATCTGACCATCAACATACCAGCTAGGCTCATCAGGCAACTCGGGAATACAATGATCATATATGCTCTTTGCAGAATGATCAAAATCGCCCAGTGAAAGTTTGCGTGAATGACACCGAACGCAATTATCAACATATTGAGCATTGTCGATACCGATGGTTTTTACCAACAACCCATAATTTTGAAATTTAGCCTGCGAATATTCGGGTAGATTGGCCCATTCAACATGCCGTGAGCCCGGACCATGACAAGCTTCACAACTCACATCAATTTCAGAATAGGTAGTATGGTACGTGTCGGTTTTATAATCGTAGTTTTTCTGCAGGTTTGTTGAATGGCATTCGGCACACATGCCATTCCAGTTTTGCGCCTGGTTGGTCCAGTGCAACCAGTTTTCATGGTTCATATTTTCATCTTTGTATAATGAATCAGCCATATGATACCAGGTGCTGTCAAGCGTATTCCATGTAAGTGGCAGGGCTTGCAACCGGCCGCGGTCAAACTCAACCAGGTATTGTTGCAAGGGGGTAAAACCAAATACGTACTTAACCTCGAACTCCTGCATCGTGCCATCTTCACCATCAGTATAAACAAAAAACCCGTCTCCTTTTTTATACATTTTGTGAACACGCCCACCACTTTCAAGTGCTGCATCAGTGAAATCGGCCAGCACTGTTGAGTCTGTAGCTATATCCATAGCCCGGTCGTGGTGCGAGCCTTTCCAGTCGTTGTATTCACCCAAATGGCATTCTTTACAGTTTTCACCCCCTACATAATCAGGTGTATTTGTTACATCAGTTACAACTTTGTTCGAAACCGATACTTCAACCAATAAATAAACAGGTAAAAACAGTATAAGGGCGACACCCAAAGCAAGGGCTATATTTTTATACCTTTTGATGAAACTGCAATAAAACCACCATCCTCAAACCGGTGCAAGAAAAAATGAGCTGAACCAAAAGGATACATTTTCCCATTTTCGAAAAAAGAAATATCCCCGGCTTCGTATAAGTCGCTTTGAATGTTTTGAGGTTTCTTAATTTTCAAAAGCCTGACAAAAACATAAACCACCTGAAGCGATATCAAAGCATAAAATACACTCCTCAAAAACTTACGCCGGTCAACTAAAAATTTCTTCATATCAAAAATATTAACTGCATTCCTTCACCTCTCAGCAAACTACCAGTCAACATCATAGTTATATATGCGGCTAAAATAAAAGTAACAATGGCTATAATAATTTCCATGCGACATGCCTGCTTTTTACGTTTTAAAAATAGCATAAAAAGCGCTGCCGGTATAACGTATATAAGACTTGATAACAACCCTGTGCTTAATACAGAAGGCCATTCGGAAAGACGGTTACTTAAATCAAGAACAGTATCGCTGAAAACAACAAAAACAAAAGTATAAAGCACAGCAAATAACGCTGAAATAATGGTCATTTGCTTGCCTGTGGAAGAGTAAAACCACTCGCCTTTTTTTATTTCAGTATATTTTATGAAAGGAATACTTATAAAGAAAATGAGCACCAGCAAGGGTATGATAAATGAGCCAAAAGTTGGATGTACATGCATCAACAGTTCCTGAAACCCCATAAAATACCAAGGGGCGCGGCTTGGGTTCGGACTAACCAGTGGCTTGGCTTTTTCGAGCAACGGAGCATCAACAAAAACTGAAAATAAAAACAGGGCAAACAGCAAAATAAGAGCCACCACAATTTCTTTATAAACCAAATGTGGGTTCACATCGGTCATTTTTTTATCAGACCGGGCAGGTAATGCTACCCCGCCCGACTTTCGTACCAGCCAAAAATGTACCGACATAAAAAAGATCATCAAAAATGGCATTAAGCCGGTATGAAAATGATAAAACCGGAGAAGGGTATTTTCGTTAACAACTTCCCCACCCCTGACTATTTCGGCCAAACCATTGCCAACAAACGGAATGTAGGTAAGCATATTTGTCATAATGGTTACAGCCCAGTACGAAAGCTGATCCCATGGCAACAAATAACCGGTAAAGTTGGCACTTATTACCAAAAACAAGAGGACCAGGCCATAAATCCAATTCTTTCGCCTTTCTTCAAATATCGATTGCGAATAGAAAACCCGCACCAGGTGCAAAAAAGCAACCACTACCAAAAACATTGCACTCCAGTAATGCAGGTTCCTCAGTAATGAGCCAAATAAAACCTCTTCCTGCAAGTGTACAATTGAGTCGTAAGCTTCAGCCGCTGATGGAATATATGCAAACCGGAGCAACATACCCGTTATAAACAGTATCACAAACAAAAGGGCAGCAATACCACCCAATCCAAAAGTCCGGTCGAAACGTATAGCTTCAACCCTAACCTTTTTAGGATGAAAATGCAAAAAGAAACGGGCAATAGAGTGGTTCATGGATAAAATATTTACTTATGCGCTGCTATTAAAAATTCATGGTGATATCAGGGCAAATATAAAATTTAAGCAAGCAACCCTTATATCACATTCCGCTTCGAATGATTCAGCTTATAAGCTGATGGCGTTTCGCCAAAATGCTTTTTAAAGGTTTTGCTAAAGTAATTTGAATCGTTGTAACCAATAGAATTACTGATTTCACTTATGGTTTTATCGCCTGAGACAATCAGCCGTGCTGCTTCTTGCATCCGTATTATCCGCAAATATTCGTTTGGAGCGTAACCGCTGGCAGCTTTCATTTTTTTGAAAAATAAGGTACGGCTAATATCCATTTTATCAACCAGATACTCAACATTCATGGTTGGATCTGAAATGTTATCAAGTACCAATTTATTCACTTTTGCAATAAATGTGTTATTGTCCCTGTGTTCGTCATTCGTTTCAACATATTTCACATCCTCTGTTTCTAACTCAATTTTCTTTTTTAGTTTTTTCCGTTGTAAAATGGTTTGTTCAATTTTGGCATTTAAATAACTTATACTAAATGGCTTTGTCATATAATCATCAGCACCACATTCGGTTCCCTGTAATTTTTTCTCTTCTGAATCTTCAGCGGTTAATAAAATAATGGGGATGTGATTGGTTTCAAAACTGTCTTTTAGTGTTTTTGTCAATTCGTAACCATCAACTATGGGCATTACAATATCGCTGATAACAAGCTGAGGGTTATGAGTACGTGCCAACTCAATACCTTTTTGACCGTTTTCGGCTTCAATTACACGATAACGGCCTGAAAGCTCAGAAACCAGGTAATCACGCATCTCAGCATTATCTTCAACAACCAAAATGGTTTCAAGGTAATCAGCCCCGCGATGAACAACTTTTTCTTTTGACGACTGATGGGATATAATTATCTCAATATCATCAATTGAATTCAAATCAAATGCATTGCGTTGTTCAACTGAATGATCAATTTCTTCTGAAGTATAAAATTTTGGGTCAACCGGTATTTGTACTTCAAAGGTCGCACCACCTTTTTCATTATTAAAAACATCAATTGAGCCTTTATGCAGTGTTACAATTTCTTTAGTAAAAAACAAACCAATACCCGTACTGTTTTTGCTGTTATTAAAACGGTCGAAAATCTGGGGAAGTTCATTTTCATTTATCCCCACACCGGCATCAATAACCCGGGCTAAGAGCATACCATTTTCTTTATCAACATCAACTTTTAATATGACCTCGCGGCCTTGTGGCGTGTAGCGGAAAGCATTAGACAACAAATTATAAAAAACTTTTTCCAATTGGTGCAAATCACAATATCCAAAAAAAGAATCAACATTGTACTGATAATCAAACTTCACCCCAATCCGTTGCGAAAGAGGCAGAAAAACCAGATAGATTTCCCTGAAAAATTCAATAATGTTCATTTCAGAGACTTTAAGCTGCATTTTGCCTTCGCGTATTTTTCTAAAATCAAGTATTTGGTCAATAAGCCGCTTCAGGTAAATAGCGTTCTTCTTGATTTGCAAACCTTTTTTGCGGGCAAAGTCTGAACTTTTATGGCTCATGATAATCTCCTCTACCGGGCTCAAAATTAATGACAAAGGTGTTTTAAACTCGTGCGATATATTTGTATAGTATTCAATACGTTTTTCGTTAATAGCTTTCTCTATCCGTGCTTTATTCTGCATGATAATTTGCCGGTATACTATTATTGTAGATATTGTTATCAGGAGCGAGACAATCAGAATGATCAAAATATATCCGGCTGTTGATTTCCAGAAAGGAGGCGTAATAACAATATCCAGGGTTGCCGTATTTTTCATCCATGCACCACTACTGTTTGTACCCTTTACTTTCAGGGTATAATCGCCCGGTGGTATTTTACGGTACATTGCACTATTGTTGGTTGTTGGGTTACTCCAATAGGTGTCGTACCCTTCAAGTATATAAGAATATTGTATCCCTTCGGGACGCTCGTAATCCAGTACCGAAAAATACAGGTTGATATTATTCTGGCTGTGTTTAAGTGTAATCTCACCCTGCATTTCAACAGAAGATGATAATATTGAAGAATTTTGATTTGTAATTTGTTCACCGTTAATTTCAAGTTTCGAAAAGAGAATAGGAAACTGTGTTGAATCTTTCCGAATAGAATCGGGATGAAAAATTACAAAACCATCGTTGCTCCCAAACACCAGTTCCTGCTTTGAAGTTTTCTGCGAGCACCCTTCTGAAAAAGTTAATGGTAAATAACTGTTTTTGATATGGTACTTTTCAATAACCCCGTCATCAACGTTAAGGCGGAACAATCCATTATCGGTCCCCATCCATATATTTCCGGTGTAATCTTCTTCAATACTGTACACATTAGGGCTAAGTATCTGGCTTTTATGATGGATCCAGTTAAAATTTCGTTTCTGAAAGTCACTTGCTTTTAATTGGTTTATGCCCCCGTCAAGCATGGCCAGAAATATATCATCATTTTTCGATTGTTTAATCTGGTACACAACTTTACCCGACATGCTGTTTTCATCGCTAATGGATGGTGATAAGTTGATAAAACGTTTTTCGGTTGAACGCAAATATTTACTTTCGAGTACAGACACCCCCTCAGAAGTAGCAATCCACAAGTTTTGCTGCACATCGAAAAACAAATCACGCACTTCGGTCGATACAATCCCTGATGAAGATTCCGGTTGAGGCATAAAATTTTGAAAAACGGCCCCCTCAAACGGATTCGTCAGTAAATCGAGTCCGCCCAAAAACGTTCCGATCCAGTATTGCCCGTAAACATCCTGATTTATACTGTAAACATTATCCGAACTCAACGAATTTGAATTATCAGGGTCATGTACAAGGTGAACAACTTCAACATCGGCATGATGAAGCCTGTCGATAAACGAAAGCATCGATTTTATCACATAAATACCATTTCCTTTGGTGCCAATCCATAAATTGTGGTCGCTGTCGAAATACAAACAATAAACATTTGTAGCCGGGAAAGCATCTGAATTATTTAAATCATCGGGCAAAGTACCAATTAATGCACGGTCTTTATAAATATAAATTTTACCGGCTTTAGTGCCCACCCATACATTTCCAAGCACATCAGTTGTAACCGAACGAATATAATTATCGAAGCCCGTGTTTGGATTTTGCACAGGAGATATTCTGCGCAATAGGTCACTTTTGAGCGATATTTTGTTTACACCGCCATACGATGTGCCTATCCAAAGGTTCTTCGATTGGTCTTCGTACATCGACAAAACAATATCTGACGATAAACTGCCTGTATTCTCGGGTGAATGTTTAAAATGCTGGAAACGTTGGATCTTACGGTCAAATAAAAATAAACCACCACCGTTAATTCCAACCCAAAGATTTCGGTTACTGTCTTCAAGCAATATCTGCTTATCGGGTTCTCCCAGGAAATCGCGGTTCGAATAATTAAGCCCAAAGTACCTGAATTCTTTTTGTAAAGGTAAATATTGATATACCCCCCTGTTTTCGGTTACCATCCAAAATGTATCGTAACTGTCGGCAAAAATTTCAGAAATGTAAGACGATGATGGCAAATCATCCGGAAATTGTTCGTAATAATATACATCACTGCTTTCTGAAATATAATGAAGGATTTCGCCTTGGTTTGACCCAAAGATAATCTCTCCAAATTCATTGTGATTAATTGATGAAACATCACCTTTTAGTTTTCCCGATAATAAATTCTTGAAAACAAATTGCTGCGAGATAATATCATAAATAAAAATTTGGCCCGAATCGGCCCCCATATATAATTTTTGTTCATGTTCGTGAATCTGGTTAAATCCAATTTCACTGTTTTCATAAAACAGCTCGGGCTGAGCTTCATACAATTCATATTGTGGAACAACAAGGCGTAACACCCCCCTGTCGGTTCCTATCCAAATATTTTGATTGGTATCTTCATACACAAAATTGACATTATTATTTTGCATCCATTCTTCATTGTCAAATGATTGAATGTTAAGTTTCCCATTAGTAGCTGAGCTACAAAATGCACGTAACAAACCAGTACTGTGGATAATCCACACATCACCATTTGATGCAACATAATGAGATGTAGAAGTAGAATTTTTAGGTATGAACCCTGCCTCTTTAAAATTAATTACCGTATGGTTAACCGGATCAACACGGTGAACATTTCCAAGGATACTCCTCGCCCAGATAAACCCGTTCTTATCTTCGAATACCACGCTAAGCCGCGAATCGCTCAAACTGGTTGTATCGCCCATCACTGTTTTATACACATCGAACGAATGACCATTAAACCGGTTTAACCCCCCCGAAGTAGCAAACCAAAGGTACCCCTTTTCGTCCTGAATAATATCGCGTATCAAGTTATTCGATAATCCATCGTTAGAGGAAATATGTTCAAACACATAGTCGCTTGACATTAGGGGGGTTGTACAAATTAACAGCCATACAATTAATAAATATTTCATACCGGTAAACAATCTTTAATCCCTTATAAACAAATAGTATCAGCGAAAATAAGAATATTTTTACGAACGAATACGTCATCCCGGTACAATCAATACAAAATACCACAAAATTGTTTCTACGTACCAATAAAAACCAATTTACCATAGCATATGTGTACAATATTACCTATTGAATATTTGCAATTAGCTGATTTTTGTAACAACAGTTTTTTTAAAATCAAACTAAACTTAATTGTAAATGCAACGATCAATTTGTTTACGAATATTTACGTTCATTTTAGCTTTGTCAACCATTTACGGTTGTAATGAAGCTAAAGAAGAATACTACAAACGGCCCGAGTGGCTCGAGCCTCCCATCTACCAACAATTAAAAGAAAAGGGGAATTTTACAAATTATCTGAAACTGGTTGATAAGGCCAATTACACACAAACGCTTAATGCAGCCGGGTACTACACTGTTTTTGCACCCAACGACGATGCATTTAGTGAATTTTTATCACAAAATGGATATTCATCGGTTGATGACATTGACTCTACAATGGCAAAAAAGATTGTTACCTACTCGATGGCCATCACACCAGCTTCGTACGAAACAATTGACGATTTTCAGGACGGAACTAGCACAGCCACTCTTGAATCAACATTAGACAAAGCATTTAAACGCACCACATACAATTATAAATGGGTGTACAAAGAAACCGATGTTAACGGAATTGAGCGTTATGTTATTGATTACAATTCATCGCCTGGAGTAGCAGGTAATGCAACACAAGTATTCAACTCAAACGATTTTAATCAAAAGAACATACCGTTTTTCACAACAGCTTATATGGCACAGGAAGGAATTTCGGCCACTGATTATAATTATTTCTATCCGGATGCCGAACTTACCGAATTTAATGTTGCCAATGCCAAGGTTGTTGAAAAGGACATTTGGGCGGAGAATGGTATTATTCACGTAGTGGATAAAGTAATTCCACCGCTGAACAACCTGGAAGAAATACTGGAAGAAACGGATCAATGTTCAGAATTCAAAAACATACTCGATAAATACATCGTAGAGTACAAATATGCTTTTGATAATTTTCAGCTAAAGTATGAACAGTCATCGGGCCAGCGACAGGATATTTATATGAAGGCCTACCGGGGGGCTGCTTTCAATTTGAATTGTGAAAATTATCTGGGTTTTTCACAAAGTTCGCGGCAAATGGACGCCCAAATTGATGGATATACCTTGTTTGCACCAACCAATTCTGCTATGCAGGATTTTTATAACGACAAGCTTTTTAATTACGGCTACAGTTCACTTGACGAAATGCCCGACTATATTATTCAGGAATTTGTAAATGCACACATGTTCATGAATATGGTTTGGCCCACGCGTTTTGCCTCTACTACTAACCTTTATGGTGAAGAAGCCCGTTTTGATGTCAATTCAAATGTGAAAAAAATTGAACTGGGCAGTAACGGTGCATTTTATGCCGTTGACAAAGTTCAGGCAACCAATGCATTTTCAACCGTCCTTGCCGATGTTTTGTTAAATCCCGATTATTCGCTGATGTACCAGGCATTACTCGATGTTGAACCAATGGCTGAAAACCTGAAAAGTACAAAAGCAAGATATCTACTATTCCCTATCACAAACGAACAGTTTGACCAGGCAGGACTTACTTTTAATTCAACAAGTAACTCGTGGGAATTTACCGACGATGTTAACCGTCCTAATTTAGGCTCAAATGCTTTTACAGCCTTGCAACGCATGTTATACCTGCACATTATATTATTGAATAATGATGAGGAAATTGACTTAATGCGCAACTCAGGGGTTATCAAAGCATATAACGATGAGTACATCGCTTACAATCGTGGACGTGTGTATGGAAGTGGCAACTCAAGGGCAACGCAGCCCCGCATTACCGAAAAAATTGAAAGCGATGCAATTAACGGTCAATCATACGCTTTAAGCAATCCAATACTGTTTTCAAACGGGAATATTGGAGAAGTTCTTTCTGTAACCTCGATCAGCAGTGATTATAAGGCGACTCAACTCATGGCTTATCTGCGTAAAATAGCCAATGCAACCTATGTTAACGACGATGGTGTTGCCACCTACCTTAATGGAACTGTATATAATGATGATAACCAAGAAATAAAAGATATATCGAACACCAGTTTTATCACGGTTTTTTTACCAAACGACGAAGCTATTGCCAAAGCAGTTGAAGATGGTGTACTTCCTCCTATTGAAAACTTTGCAAACGGTACACTGGGACCTGATGTACTGGCACAGGATAACCAAACTTTGGAGAATTTCATTAAATATCATATTGTAAAAAACAACATTGTAGTAGGTGATATATTGAGTACCAATCTTTCAACATACCGAAAACTTGATGATGGGACCTTTGCTACACTCGAAGTTAACGGAGATAATTCAATATCACCCGGGACTTTAACCGTAACCGATAAACAGGGACGTACAGCCAACGTGGTAACTTCATCAACAATGGCATACAACATACTTGGAAACAGGGCTATTGTACATGTTATTGATAACTATCTGACATATTGATAAAAAAACATTTCGTAATGAACAACATAAAGAGTTTTCTTATAATTTTTCAGCTTTTTGCTTTCACCTTTATTGCTAATGGTCAGGAAACTATGCTGGTAAAAGGGAAAGTGACCGACGGATCAGAAGCACTTCCGGGTGTTACGGTTGTAGAAATTGATAAAAACAACCGGATTGAAACGGGGGTAACAACCAATATTGATGGTGAATATGCCATTCGTATGAAAAACAGCAACAACAGGTTGCAATTCTCATTTGTGGGTTACAAAAAAACAATTGTTGAATCGGTAAGCAACACTGTAAATGTAAATCTTGAAGAAGATGCAATTGCCATCAGCGATATTGTAGTAACCGCGAAAGCAAAAACCAATACAGGTTTTATGAGTGTTGAAGACAGGGACCTTGTTGCACCGGTGCAAAAAATTTCTGCTAAAGAATTTGAAGATGTTCAGGCCTCTTCAATTGACGAAGCATTGCAAGGCCGTTTATCGGGTGTTGATATTACATCTAATTCGGGCGATCCGGGTTCCGGTATGTCAATACGCATCAGGGGGGTAAGTACGCTCTCAGCAAACTCTCAACCGCTGATTGTTGTAGATAATGTACCATACGAAACCGATATTGCTTCTGATTTTAACTTTAGCACGGCCAACGAAGAGGGATACTCGCAAATGTTAAACATCCCGGTTGATGACATCAAAGAAATTACGGTTTTAAAAGATGCCGCTTCAACTGCAATGTGGGGGACCAAAGCTGCTAACGGCGTGCTGATGATTACTACGAAACGTGGTGGCAAAGCCCGCAAACCAACCATCACGTTAAACTATCGTGGTTCATACTCATTTAACCCCAAGCATATACCTTTGCTTACTGGTGACCAGTATTCAACATTAATGCAGGAAGCCTGGTTAAATTCTTATGGCTACCCGCTGCCTACTGCAACTTACAAAGAGTTTTTATATTCACCCGACGACCCGTATTATTACCACAACTATAGTAAAAATACTGATTGGGTTGATGCCGTTACCCGGGATGGTAGAAACAACACCATCGACTTTTCAATCACCGGCGGTGGAAGTAAAGCTGCGTACCGTTTTTCGGCAAACTATTACAACCAGCTGGGTACTACCATTGGATCTGATTTTAACCGATTAACAGCCCGCCTGAACCTCGACTATACCATTTCGGACAAACTGAAAATGAGGGCTGATTTCTCATTTGCCAACAGTACACGAAACTCAAATTACGACGATGGCAGCCGGATAAGGAGCAGCAGGGGAACCGATGTAAGAAGCGTTGCCTACAAAAAAATGCCTAACATGTCGATTTACGAATACGATTCGTATGGCAACCTTACCAACGATTATTTTTCTCCGGAGTCAAACTCTCAAGGCACCTTCCCAAATACTTACAACCCGGTAGCAATGGCCAACGATGCAATTAACCGTACTGTTGGCGACCGTATTACAACAAAATATTCATTGTACTACGACATTGCAAAAGGTCTGAGATATACTGCCGATTTATCGTTCGATGTGAACTCTTCAAAAAATAAAAAGTTTTTGCCTCAAACAGCCTCGGGGCAAAGTTGGACAAACCAATGGGTAAACAAAGCACAGGATTACGACTCCGATTCGTATGTAATTTATACCAACAACATGCTGAGTTATGGAAATACTTTTAATGAAATTCATGACCTATCAGCCGTTTGGAACTGGATGACCCACGAATCAGTTGGAAGCGCTTATAAGATATGGACCGCAAACTCTGCATCAAACTCGCTTCAGGATCCTGCAAACCTCTCAAAAGTTAACGAAAGCGGCTTAGGTCCTGAAACTTCGTTAAGCCGTGGTAGAAGTTTCGGTACGGCAATGATGGTTAATTACAAATATAAAGACAAATACATCTTTACAGGTGGTATGCGCTACGAAGGAAACTCGAAGTTCGATTCTGAAAACCGCTACTTCTTCTTCCCCAGCCTTTCATTGGCATGGAGGATTTCAGGTGAAAATTTCATGCAACAATATTCACACTGGATGAACGATATCCGCTTACGATTTAGCTACGGACAAACCGGCAACCCGCCACGTTACGAGGGTATGTATTACAGTGACGTTTCATCATTTGGTTATGGGTACATGGGCTACAGCGCCATTTATCCGGGTTCAATGGCACTGAAAAGTTTAAAATGGGAATCCATAACCAACTACAACTACGGGATAACTGTTGATTTGTTCGACGGGCGTTTCTATACCGAATTTGACTACTACTACAACAAAACGGTTGACATGTTTGGATACAACCAGCCGGTACAATCAACCTCAGGATATTCGCGCAACAGTGTTGTAAATATGGGGGCCATGGACAACCTTGGCTGGGACTGGACCGTGAAAACCATTCCCATTCAACAACACGACCTTACCGTCACCTTCGACTTCAACGTTGCACGTAACTACAACGTTCTGCGCAAGTTAACTGAAGATTATTCATTAATCAGAAACGAGACAATCGGCAATGGCCAATACCAGAATATTGCTTCGATTGGTAACCCTGCCGGATCGTTTTATGGTTATAAATACGAAGGTGTTTACCTAAACGAGGAAGATTTATATGCACACGACAAAAACGGCAACATTACACTCGACCCGAACGGTAACCCTATCAATATGTACTACGATTACAACGGTACACAACGGTACGAATTCGAGGTGGGTGATGCCAAATATCAGGATGTAAACAACGATGGGAACATCGATGCCAACGACATTCAGTATCTTGGAAATGCAAACCCGCTGTTCACCGGTGGTTTCGGATCAATGGTGAAATACCGCAACTTCTCAATTAACGGATTTTTCTACTACCGCTACGGCAATTCAATAATTAACCGTACAAAAATGAATGGTGAAGCCATGTATAATTTTGACAACCAGCTGGCTTCAACACTAAAACGCTGGAGAAAACCCGGCGATGGCATGAACGGTGAAGAAATCCTTCCAAGGGCACTCTACCGTAAAGGTTATAACTATGCAGGATCTGACCGTTTTGTTGAAGATGGCTCATTCCTAAGGCTTAAATATGTAACACTCACCTATCGTTTCCCTAAACGAATTTGTGAGTCTGTAGGTGTTGAAAACATTCGTACATCAGTAACAGCTAACAACCTGTTCACCTTCACTAATTACAGCGGACAAGATCCTGAAATTAGTATTTCAAGTAGTGATGATGTGATATACACCGTGGGTTACGATGATTCACGTACGCCACGTTCAAGAGAAGTAACATTTGTTCTTTCGGTAACATTTTAAAAAAGGGGAACAAGATTATGAAACGAGCAATAAAACACAACAACAAAATGATTGATAAATTAAAATACACATTTCTGTCCATAATAATGCTTTTTGCATTTTCATCGTGTAACGATTGGCTATACCTTGAGCCTGCCGATGGGGTGATAACCGAAGAATACTGGCAATCTGAATCTGACTTGTTTGCCGGGGTTATGGGATGCTATGCCTCAATGTTAGGCGGTGGCAGCGGAAACTACAGCGTTCCTCAACTAATGTTTTTATGGGGCGAAATGAGGGCCGATTTCCTGATGGAGTATCAAAGTACCCCGGCTGATTTCACCCTGATTGCACAAGGCGATATCAAATCCAACAATTCATTATGCAACTGGGGATCGTTTTATACAACCATAAATTACTGCAACACGGTGCTTGAAAAAGGTCCCGGTATTCTTGATATTGATGCATCATTTACTGAAGAAGAACTCAATCAATACAGGGCAGAAGCCCTAACCATCAGGGCATTGATGTATTTCTACCTTACACGTGTTTACCGCGATGTACCCATTTCACTGGAAGCTTCAACTTCTGACATGAAAAACTATACCATCCCAAAATCACCCGCAGAAGAAGTTTGGGCTCAAATTGAAGCAGACCTGCTGGAAGCTGAAAAATACATACCATTTTCATATAACTCGGGCAAACAAGAAGACAAAGGCCGGATTACAACTTATACAGTATGGGCTATTCTTGCCGATTTTTACCTGTGGAGCGAACAATATGAAAAAAGTGAAATGTATTGCGATAAAATTATCAACTCGGGCAAATACTGGATGGTCGATGGTGATATGGATTGGTTTTATAACCTCTACGAAGCCGAAAACAGTAGCGAAAGCATTTTTGAGCTACAATTTGATGTAGATGTGCCTAACCCGATGTACTCAATGTGCATAACCAACCGCAACTACAGGGCCAACCCCGATGTGATGGAGATTTACTGGCCAACAGACGAGCTTTTGGTTCATGCCGATAGTGCCGATATACGTTCCGACAGGGGTTCGTACATCTCGAGCCTGAACTACATGATATGGAAATTTTACGGGAAAACACGTTATGCAACCCGTGCTAATTCCGACCTCGAAACCGATTTTAACTGGATTGTATACCGCTATACAGACATCCTGCTCATGAAAGCCGAAAACATGGCTGCACAAATGTCATCGTACGATGAAAATACAGCAGCTGATGTACTGGAGTACATACACATGATCAGGAACCGGGCTAACGCATCGGATTTAACCGATGAAGGAAGCCCTACCTCAAGAAGCGGTTTGCTTTACTATATATTAAACGAACGCGCTCGCGAATTTGCATTTGAAGGTAAAAGATGGTTCGATATTTTAAGATTTGCAAAACGCGATAATTACGACAGGATTGACTTACTGAAAACCATGTACGAAACATCAGCCCCATCCGACAAGTTAATCTCGCTTCAAAGTAAGGTTAACAACCCTGATTTTCACTATTTGCCGCTGCCCGAATCAGACGTGCTAAATAGTAACGGGGTTTTGGAACAAAACCCTTATTACGAACAATAAGTACCTGATAAAGAATATTTAAGAATATAATAAACCATAAAATATGAAAATTCAAAAATATAATCTGTTTTGGGCATTCCTTATTATAACTGCAGTACTCTCGTTCACCCGCTGCGAATACCCTTACGAGACCAAAACCATAACCGAAGATTTGCTTATTGGTGAATACTTTGAAGAACATGCCGACACCTTTAGTGTATTTGCATCCATTTTGAACAAAACTGAAAACATGGCTTTTCTGAAATCGTATGGTGAATATACATGCTTTGCACCTACAAATGATGCATTCCGAAGCTATTTTGCACAACAGGGCATAGCGCAAGAATCAGCTTCAAACCAGGAACTGATTAACGCCCTTGAATCTTTAAACAATGAAGAATTAACCGATTTGGTTCGTTACAGCGTTATTAAAGATGACACTATTAGCTCTGAAATGTTTATCGACGGGCGCATGAACACCCCAACCATGTATGGACATTACCTCACGTACAGCACAAGCACCGAAGGGGGCAAACTGGTCGAAATCATTAATAAAACGGCCATTATCGAAGAAAAGGACATTAGTTTGCTAAATGGGGTGCTTCACTCTTTAAAAACGGTAATTGAACCCGAGAAACGTACAATAGCTCAATATATCGAAGAATTAGAAGGCTATTCAATTTTTGCCGAAGCATTAAAAGAAACAGGACTTTACGAAGAACTAAACATCCCGATATCAGCACAGGAAGACACCTCATGGCAAACATTCTTTGCCGTATCGGATGAAATACTCAAAGCCGACGGTATTACATCGGTAGATGATATTGGCGAGAAATACGCAAGTGAAGATATCCCGGCCGATACTGCACTTTACAAGTACATGGCTTATCACATATTACCCGGTCAATATCAGTTTGTAACCGATTTAGTTTCGTCGCAGGCTGTTTCAACCCGTGCACCGGGCGAGGTTTTAACTGTTAAGTCAAAAGGAAACGAAGTACTGATCAACGATGATATATTTGCCGGTGTTCACGAGCCCGGATTCAATATAAACCGTGACATCTCAGACCAAACAGCCGACAATGGCGTTATTCACTTCATGAAAGGAAACTTCTTTGTAAAAGTACGCTACCCCTTTGCTGTTTATTGGGAAGTTACAGATCAGCCTGAAATTAAAAAAATGCCAGGAGTTTTCAGAAAAACAAGTGCTTACGGCCTTGTTAACGGTCAGTTAGAAAACATAAGCTGGCAACCCCAGGATGCAACAATTGATTATTCAGTTGGTGCGGTTAACGGTGCTTACGGACATATCTTTAACGACTTTTTCGCAATATACCTGCGCCCGGCAGTTGTTCAGTCGGTTAAACTAACCACCCCTACCCTGGTGAAAGGTTCGTACAAAGTTTGGGTTTGTATGCGTACTCAAATTGCCGACGTAGCAACCAAAAACAGCCGGTTCTATGTTTATTTCAACGGTGAGCAAACAACCAAAATTGTTGACAACCGAAAAAGCTACAGCGCCGGATCGGGATATTCAGACGGTGAGCTTAACCTTATCGATTTAAAAATATACAACTACGATCCAACAGCTTACCAACCTGAAGATGAAAGCGAAACAGCATTACAAAATATTGTACAGGAAGGCATTGCCAACAACTGGGTTACCAATACCGGACGTTATGGCTCGCAACTGGCAGGAACTGTAATTGTTGAAGAAACCGGGAAACAAACCATCGAGTTTGTCGCCATCTCAGGTGGTGTAAACGCTCAGGTATGGCTCGACCAGATTCATTTTATACCGGTTAACGAAAACCAAAACTGGCCAAGGATTAATTGGAGAGATGGATCGCGGGTTTATAAAGAAGATTTAGAAGCCGGTATACTGCCGGAATAAGATCAAAAACCAAATATTGATAAACCAACGTTGAAAACTTAAAATATAAACGAATGAATAAGTATAAAATAATATTATCGCTTGTCATTGCAATTTTCATTTATAGTTGTGAAGAAAACCCCTGGGATGAACATATTCAGGTAAATGATAACGTTTTACAGGAAAGCATAGGTGAATACCTTGCAGCCAACAGCCAATTTTCAGCATTCAATGAGCTTATTAAATCAACCGGTACCGATGCCATGTTATCGTCATCTGTTATTTATACGGTTTGGGCCCCAACCAACGAAGCAATACAAAATGTTGATGAAGCTCTGCTCGACAGCGATGAAAAGAAAAAACTTTTTGTTTTAAACCATATCGCATTTGGACGCTATTCATCTAAAGAAGATTTACCTGCTTTCTTTCTCAAAATGCGCAGCGATAAAATACTAAATTATGATCCCGCAAATGCTACAATCGATAACGTTGGCATACAAACCGCTCATGAAGCCGAAGTAAAAAACGGTACCGTACAGGTTATCAACTCGGTCCTTTCGCCCCGATACACTGTTTGGGAATACATTGAGCTTGATGCACCCGATTGTGAGTTTGTCAATTTCTTAAACTCACTTACTACTTCAGTATTTTACGAAGATTCATCGCTGCAAGTTGGGGTTAACGAAAGCGGAAAACCGGTTTACGACTCGGTATGGGTTGTTGAAAATGATTTCCTGAAAAATTTTGTCGATGTTTCTTCTGAAAACATTTTATCAACCTTGTTGATTCCTTCTGATGAAGTTTTCAGTGAAGAATTCAGCAAGTTTGAAAAATACTATCGTAAAGAAGACAAGCGAAACAATGATGTACCATCGGTAATCGATTCAATAAACATTAAACTGATGATTGCCCGCGACATGGTAATCGCGGGCTCGTTTTCATCTTCTGAAGCTTACGACACTTTATTCTCGTTTTACAATGTTAAGGTCCCATTTAACAAAAATGCTGTTACGGGTTCATTCCATGCCAGTAACGGGTACGTTCATATGCTAAATAAATGTCCGGTTAAAATAACCGATAAAATCAAGCCTATACTAATGGAAGCCGAAAACCATGTGTACAGCACCCAAATGGCAAGTGGTAACCCGGCCCCGTATTACAGGCTCAGGGACAATGCTTCAAGTGGAATGGATTTTATTTGTGACAACTCGCACAACAGCGAAAAACTATCGGGTGTTGTATTTGTAGGTCCGGTTGTTTCATCAATCAAATATCGAATTAAAATAAGGGCCATCGATGATTTTGGAAAATCATACCGGCGCTCAGACACTACCATTGTACTGACACAAAAATTAGGTACGGTTACCGTTTCACGCGATAAAAAAACCAACCAAATAACAACCGTTTCGGAAGTTACAAACTCACTAAACTATGAAAGTAATGCATACGGCCAGGCCGATGTTACCAGCGATACCATTTTTGTAACACAGCAAGAATACAGCCCTGTTGGTCAGGCATTTGATGATGAAATTGATGTAGGGTTTTACGAATTCAACAAAAGTGAAAATGTGTTTTTACGGCTCATGCCACTTGAATCACAAATGGCAGTAACTGCCGATTATTTTCGCTTAGTACCAATCATTGAAGAATAAAAAAAAAACATATAAAAATGAAACGAGCATAATTCAGACGTTGATTAAAACCACTATTGTTTATATGCGAGTTCCATGAGTTGCCTAAGACAAATAATAAAATATAAACGAATGAAATATTTACATTTTATACTGATACTACTGACAGTAAGCCTCACAATCAATTACGCGCAGGCACAAAAAAATCAGGAATCAGCAATTCCTGTATCCGGTGCTGTTTTTGATGCCACAACCAACGAACCAATTGAAGCTGCTACGGTTCGATGTGGGCAATTCTCATCTGACTTTACCGATGTTGATGGGAAATTCTCAATTGAAGTAAGATCAAATGAAGATGTGATTACGGTTGAATCTGACGGTTATCATTCAAAGGATGTTCCCATTCGGGGGAAAAACAACGTTAATATTTACATTAACCCTGAATCGATGTATTCACTGCAGGGAAACACGTACGATGCTTTTGAGCAAAAACCATTACTATATACAACTCAATCAGCAGCAACTACAAGGCCTCAATATCAGTCCAGTGCCTCAAAAATGAATACAGGGTCGGGTGATGCAGCTTTCGATGGCCGTATTGCCGGATTGGATGTGCGCTCGCGTAATGGTTTGAAAGGTATGGGGTCAAACCTGTTCCTCAGGGGATATTCTTCATTGTACCTTAACAACCAGCCTTTAATTGTAGTTGACGGAATGATATTCGACAACAATAATTATGGAAATTCTCTCATAAACGGGTATTATGCAAATCCACTTTCGGGTATAAACGTTAACGACATCGAAAACATAACTGTTGTTCGTGATGCCGCATCGATATATGGGGCCAAAGCAGCTAACGGTGTCATATTTATCCGAACCAACCATACAAGCGAACAGGTTACTACCATTGAGCTTACCGTTAATGGAAACCTTGAAATGGCGCCCGATAACATTCCCCTTCTGGGAAGCGAAAATTACCGCACTTACCTGAACGAAATTATGGTTCAGAAATATGGTCTTAATAAAGTTTCGGATATGAACTTTTTAAATACCGATGTAAATTCACCTGATTATTATTCGTACCATAACAATACAAACTGGCAGGATAAAGTATTTGAGGATAATTACTCTACCAATTACAACCTTAAAATTAAAGGTGGTGACGATATTGCCCTTTACGCACTGTCGGTAGGCTTTTTACAGCAAAATGGCACAGTTGAAAAATCAGGAAATTCGAGATTTAACTTTCGCTTCAATTCCGACATTAATTTTTCGCCCGAAGTAACATTGAACTCTAACATTAGTTTCAACTATTCTCAAAAAGACATTTCAGGCTCGGGTATTAAAAGTTATTACGACCCGGTTTACATTTCACGAATAAAGGCCCCATTTTTACTTGAATACGATCAGGACGAACGTGGTATTGCCAGTCCGGTACTCAGTGATTACGATTTTTTGAACGTTAGCAACCCCGTTGCGCTGATCAACAACATGACCCAGGAAGATATCACCTATCGTTTATTTGGTTCATTCAACTTTAACTGGAAAATCTCAGATAAAGTAACGGCAAGCGACCTCGTAGGGCTTACATTCGACAAAGACCGCCAGCGGGTTTTTGTTCCAACCCATGGTGTTATACCCGACTCGGTTGATTATGGTGAAGTATACAACCAAATGAAAACCCGTATTTTAAGAAACTTCATCATTAATAACGATTTAAGGATAAGGTACAGCGACGAGTTTGGATTCAATCACAAGCTGACAGCACTTGCCGGTGTACGCCTGAATGTAAACAGTGTTGAAGAAGACTGGGCTGCCGATTATAACTCGGCCAACGATCAAATGCGTTCGCTGGGTAATGGTAACTACCTGCTACGTCAAAAAGGCGGGTTCATTGGTAATTGGTCGAGCCTTACAGCCTACCTGAAAGCCGATTACGCTTTCAAACAAAAGTATCTGCTATCACTAAACATGGCGCTCGATGGTTCTTCACGCTTTGGCGATGAACTACAAGGATTGAACATGTTTGATACACCATTTCTTTTCTACCCTTCGGTATCGGCTGCATGGCTAATGTCATCTGAAAATTTCATGGCCGGAATCAGTGCTGTTGATGTTCTAAAATTAAGGGCCAGCTACGGGCTTACCGGCAACGACGATATTGGTAATTATACGGCACAAAAATATTACACGTCCGAAACCTTCCTTGGCTACCAGGGTACCGTCCCCGGCAACTTGTGGAACCCGGCTTTAGGACCTGAAAAAACAACCAAGATGAATGTAGGTATTGACATGTCGCTCTTCAAAGAACGCCTGTCAGTTTCAGCCGATATTTATAACAACCAAACAACCAACCTTTTTGATTTCATCCCGGCTACCGACTTCTCAGGTTTTACAGGTTATTATGATAACTTTGGAGGTTTAACTACACAAGGTTTTGATGTATCGGTTAACGCGCGCATTATAAATTCTAAAGCATTTAAATGGGATTTGGGAGCAGTTTATTCTACCTACTCAACAACTGTTGATGAATTGTATAACGACAGTCGTTACGAAACCATCTATACCGCCAATATTTTAACAGAGGAAGGAAGCCCCATTTCACAATTCTACGGTTACAAAACCAAAGGCGTTTTTGCTACCGATGCACAGGCTATCGAATCGGGGCTGGTTAACCACATGGAGAATGAGGATTTAGTGCCTTTTAACGGGGGCGACATGATTTTTGAAGATTATACTCCCGATGGCATCATTGACGAGAAAGACATGCAGGTTATTGGCGACCCCACACCCGATTTTATGGGCGAAATATTCACCAAACTGCAATACAAAAACTTATCACTCGATGCGTCATTGGCATTCAGTTATGGTGGCGAAGTATTCAATTACATGCGTTATACGCTTGAAAGCATGAGCACAACTAACAACCAAACCCAGGCCGTTATTAACCGCTGGAGGTACCAGGGGCAAGAGACCAACATCCCACGTGCTTCATACGGTGACCCGATGGGCAATGCCAGGTTCTCTGACCGTTGGATTGAAGACGGCTCTTATGCACGCTTACGTAATGTTACACTAAGCTATATGCTCCCGTTTAACACATCATTGTTCAATTATGCCGAAATATATGCAACAGGCGTAAACCTGCTCACATTCACTAATTACAAGGGGCCTGATCCTGAATTCAGCATCGATGGTGCAGCTTTATTGCAGGGAATTGACCTTGGAATGGTACCACAAAACAAAATGGTACTGGTAGGTATCAGACTTGGACTATAATAACATCAGATAACACTTGAAAAATAATAACGAATGAAACTTTATAATAAATCAAAATCAGCAATTGCAGCAGTGGCACTTTTATTCTTTGCAGCCACTTCATGTACCGATTTACTTAATCCGGAGGCTGAAGATGTACTTTCAACTACAGAAGTATACCGGAACCTCGATGATGCAAATTCAACGCTCAGGGGCATTTATGGTAAGTTAATGGACTGTGCCCCGCAATATGTTGTACTGAATGAATTACGTGCCGACTTAATGGATGTAACATCCAATGCCGATCAATCGTTAATGGAGCTTTCATGGCACCAATCTGTTTCAGATGACAACAAATGGGCCGACCCTACCCCATTTTTCAGCCTGATAAATACCTGCAACAATGCTGTTTTTAATTTCGAAAACATGTATAACGAAAACAAAATTAACCGCGAAGATTTTAACATCAGGTATTCTGAAGCACTTGCGGTACGTTCATGGGCATACTTACAGGTAGCCCTGCATTTTTCAGACCGTGAAAAAGGGGGCGTTCCATATTTCACTAAACCACTCGACAATATTGATGACATTGAATTGTCATCAATCAACAATGTGCCATACTTAAACCTCGAAACAATGATCGACTCACTGGTAACTACCATGGCCACATTGCCTTACAAAACAAAAATTACCGACGAAAGCCTGATTACAACAATCTCAACATATAACAGCAACTATATGTACATCGATAAAGAGTACCTGTTGGGTGAACTTTACTTATGGGATGAAAATTATTACATGGCCGCATCTACGTTCAAAAATATCATGGAACGGAGTACCACCGAGGATATCAACAATCCTTACGACCGTTATAAAATCCCTTTTGATGCCTCGGCCACACTGTCGGTATCATCAAGCCGTTACAACAGCGGTTACTCACGATACTATGAAAACGACCGCTTTAGCATTCGCAACAACTGGCCGTATATGTTTTTCGACATTGAAACAACCAACTATTATAACGAATGGCTATGGGTACTTTATTTCGACCAGCTGAATGAGCCCAGCCCGTTTATTGATTTATTTGCAAAAGAAGGTGGCGAATATCTACTGAAACCCTCACAGGTTGCCATCGAAAACTGGGGCAACCAGGTTCAGCAAAACTCATTTAAGGGCGATTTCAGGGGCTATTTCTACAAACCCGATGGCTTCAACTGGGTTAACTCAGATGGACAAGAATATACCGTGCTTGACTATGTAAGCTTATTCGGGCTTCCGGGTTCGTACGATATTGTTAATGGCGATCCGGTAGTTATGAAATACATTTACGATTATAGTAAATACAATCAAAACTTCGACCTGCTCGACAAATCGGGGCGTTGGTTCCTGTGGCGTTCAGCAACTATGCACTTGCGTTATTGCGAAGCAGCAAACCGCGATGGTCAGCATAAAGTAGCCTATTCGTTGCTCAACAACGGGATACGGGCCAATTATCCCGGTTCAGACCCCGATGCAGCCGACAATGACTATACACACCGCCACCAAACCGAACTCCCCTTCCCTTACGATTTTGATGCACGCTCAACCGGATCGGGCGATATCCCTCCGGGGCTACGTCAACCGTGGTTCAGAAATACCGGCATCCGTAATCGTGTAAGCCTGAACAACTATCAGGTTGAGAGCGATTCTCTTTCAACCATCGAAATGCAAATACTTAAAGAATCAGCGCTTGAGCTGGCATTCGAAGGACAACGCTGGGGCGACCTGGTGCGCATTGCCATTCACAATGGCGATAATTCGATATTAGCAGACAGGGTGGCTGAAAAATTAAACCGTGCCGGAATGGATGGTGAAGCGGTACGCATCAAATTACAAGACAGAAATAATTGGTTTTTACCATTATAGAAAATAAGTACTGAATTAATAATCTAAATTTTAACATTATGAGACAATTTTTCCTTAAAAGAAATACGGGCTCAAATACCCGTAAACGTTGGCAAAGCTTTGCCCTTGCATTAGGGCTCGTGGCTTTTGCAAACTTCGCAAATGCCCAGGTTGATATGACCTGGACCGGTGCAAGCAGCAATAACTTTGTTATTGAAGACAACTGGGACCCGGCTGGTGATCCAAACGGAAATAACCTCACCGTTCCAATGCAAACTGATTCATCATTAGCACCTTATGCCATTGAAGTAACCGGCGCTGAAGACATATCGGTAAACTGGCTTGAAGTTCAATATGCTACCGAAGATCAATATCAGCCAACAGTAACCATTAACCTCGACAGTGACGAAACATTATTCGAAGTTTCAACCGGTAACGCAAGCAACTGCGATTATAACTACACCGGTATAATTTTGAAACAAGGTCATTACAAATTCACCAAAACAAACGGCCCCCGTGTTGACTCCGACAATAGCTGGTTAAAAGTTGAAGGCGGAGTTGCTGAATTTGGTAACTTGTTAATGGGTAATTCAAACAGCCCGAGCAGCGGTGGTAAAATTTATATCAGCGGTGATGGCGAAGTACGCCTGAACGACACTTTCGGACGTATATTCACAGGACGTGAAGACGGCCAGGTTGAAATTATCGAGGATGGTATTCTTACCGTTCATGGGAATTTTGAAGTACCAACAGAAAACTGGATCAATGGTGGTGAGAACTACTCTATTGCACGCTCATACGATGCTGTAGCTAACCAAACTACTTTTTCAGCAGTTCCCGCATCATACATCGGCATTGAAAACAGCGACCGTCAGGTACTTAAAACAGGCGTTGAATCAACTGATACGCTTCACCTGATCCAAACTAACAGTGTTGTTGGCGCTTCTACTTTTGAATGGAGATACCGTGCAAAAGATGAAGAAACATACACTTCATTCAATGGCGATGCTGCCAATGCTCCAAAGTTTGCCCCAAGTTTCAATCAATCAGGGACATTTTTTGTATCATGCGTCGTTGACGGAACACCTACAGAAAACGAAGTTGAATTCTTTGTTGTATCAAGTGAAATTTCATTTGCTCCTGCTGAATTCCCGGTACAATTTGTACGCATTAATGAAACAGGTGCTGAAATAACTGCTGAATTTACAACGGAACCTACTTCAATGGAATGGAAGTATGCAACAACACCGGGTGGACCTTACGAATCATTCGACCCTGCTGTAACTACAGCCAGTATTTCTCCGTCATTTAATGAAACAGGAAACCATTATGTAGTAGTTATTGCCGAAATAAATGGTGAAACCCACACAAGCCTTGAATTATTCTACAACGTAGAAGAAGCTGGTACAACAAGTAAATCACTTACTTGGTCAGGTCTGGTTTCAAGCGAAGGAACAAACCCTGCAAACTGGGATCCTGTAGCCAACCCGTACAAAAACTCTCTGGCTATTGGTGCTTTCGACTCACTATCAACACTCCCTTACCCGGTTTACGAACCTGTAGGAAATGATACCATTTATACATTCTGGGTTGGTCCTGGTGCAAGCATGACAATCAACACTGAAGACTCAGTAAACTTCAGAGGTGGATGGCAACAGGCACAAGGTAACCTGATTATTCAAAATGGTGTTATTACTAACAAAGGTTACTTCCGCTTAGACAGGGCTACTGGTAAAGTTGAGCTTCATAACGATTCTAAAATGATTATCGAGAACCTGTTAATGGGTGAAAGAACTACCGATGGTGGTATTATCGAACTTAACGACAATGCTGTCCTGCACTGCATTAACCTCCCCGGCCGTGTTTCTCCCGACACATTGCAAAGTGTAACATACGTATCTGATAACGCAAGTATCGAGTATGAAGGTGATGTTCAGGCCGATGTTACTGTATGGATCAACGAAGCTAAAATTGTTTGTCCTGATGAAGGTTTCGAACCTTATGTTACTTTTGATGGTGAATTAACAGTTGTTACTGCACGTAACCTCAATGCTTTTGCACTTGACAATGCAGAATTGGATATGACAACTCCTGGAACTCCTACCGAAACCGAAATTGGTTTGGTTAACGTTGATGGTGTTACCAGCTGGGAATGGAAATGGTCTGACAACGTTAATGGCCCATGGAACTCATTTGATCCTGCTGCAACGGATGAAACTACATTTGCGCCTGCGTTTGACCAGGCCGGCGACTATTACGTTGTTGCTGTTACTGCAGAAGATGTACAAACAACAAACATCAAACAAATTAAGGTAGTTGACCTTTCTGTTGCCCCTGCCGATACTCAGGTTGTTGCCCAGGATGCTACAGCTGAAACGCTAACTGTAAACATTCCTGAAGTAGTTACTCTTTCGGGTGGCATGTGGCTGGTTGAAGATGAAACTGGTTATATTGAAGAAACCGGTATTGAAGATGCTTCTTATACCCCATCATTATTTACGCCTGGCACATTCCATATTTACTACTATGCTGAAGTACAGGATGCCGAAGGTAACCCATACACACTTTACAGTAACAAAGTTGTTATTGAATATGGTAATACAGCCGTAGATCAAATGGACATTGCTGATCTTGAAGTGTTCCCGAACCCAACATCTGGAACATTCCACTTCAACGCAAATTTCGACAGTAAGTATACCGTTGAAATCTTCAACATTGCCGGTAGCCTTGTTTATAAAAACGAATTTACCGACAATGGTATGAAGTCAATCACATTCAACAAAAAAGGCGTTTACATGGTAAAAGTTCAAGCTGATGAACAAATACAAATGAGCCGTCTTATTGTTAAATAAATACTGGTGTCAGTCAAGGGTTGAACATCAAATTATGATTTTCAACCTTTGATTTAACCATTGACAATTAAATTTACATAAAAGGGCATATATTATAAAAATGCCCTTTTATATACTTTCTTTAATAAAATACACTCAATGATATTCAAGCGTTCACATATACCCACCATTTTTCTTTTCATTCTTTCGATATTATTATCGGCAAACAGCTTAATGGGGCAACGCAAAATGGAAAAACTCGACCGGGGTTTGGTTGCCGTTAAAGTTGATAATGGTGTATTTTTAAGCTGGCGCATCCCGGGCACCGAATGGTACGATGCAACTTATAATATTTACCGCGATGGTGAGCAACTTAATACCACCCCACTCGAAGTTTCAAATTTCTCTGATCCCTATGGAACGCTGAATTCAAGTTATACAGTTACGGCTGTTAAAAATAATACCGAACAAGCTCATTGCAAACCTGTCACCCCATTATCAGAACAGTACAAAGCAATTACCCTAAAAACCCGCAACACCTCAATATACGAAATTAACGACGCCACTACGGCCGACCTCGATGGCGACGGGCAATACGAAATAATTGTAAAACGTATCGCTAAAGGCTGGAACGAAGACAATACCAACTACTCATATTTTGAAGCATATAAACAAGACGGCACTTTCCTTTGGGAAATTAACGTCGGTCCCAATATACTCCCCGATGTTGAAATTAACATCGCAGCTTTTGATTTTGATGAAGACGGCAAAGCCGAAGTATTCATGCGCACATCCGAAGGCACTATTTTTGGCGATGGCACCCAGATAGGCGACACCGACAACGATGGTAAAACCAATTATCGATACACCGTACTCGAAACTGCCAACATGCAGTACATGCAGGAAGGGCCTGAATTCTTGTCTCTAATTAATGGAGAAACAGGGGTTGAGCTCGACCGTGTTGATTTTATTCCCCGTCACAGTTCGGGCTGGTGGCGCCCCGATGCGCCTGATAAAGCTTATGGGCACCGTGCCAGCAAGTATTTCTTTGGCGCACCCTATCTCGATGGTAAAAAACCAAGCTTGTTCATTGGGCGTGGTATTTATACCCGCACCGTAATGCGTACATACGATATTGTTGACAAAAAGCTGCAACCCCGCTGGGAATGGAGCGCCATTGATATGGACGACCCGTATTACGGACAGGGGAACCACAACTACACAATTGCCGATGTTGACATGGACGGCCGTGATGAAATTGTATGGGGCTCAATGGCTGTTGACGACGATGGTACAGGCCTATACTCTACCGAACTGGGCCATGGAGATGCCATGCACGTTGGCGATCTCGACCCCTTCAGAAAAGGTGTGGAAGCCTTTAGATGTCTTGAAAATTCACCTGTCCACGGTACCGTGTTCCACGATGCCGCAACCGGCGAAATCCTTATCCACCACACCATCGACAAAGATTGTGGCCGTTGTTGTGCTGCCAATATTTCAGATGATATTGAAGGGGCTGCCTTATGGGGAGGCAGCAAACTCTTTTCGGCATCAACACACGAGCAGGAAGGAACAGGTTCCCTGGCTGAAAATTTCCGTATTTACTGGGACGGCGATTTGCTTGAAGAACTTCTGGATCATGTAAACTTCACAACCGGCAAAGGTTACGGAACCGGTGCCATAATGAAACACGGGCATGGGACAATATTCACGGCCAACGGTGCCATTTCAAACAACTATACCAAGGGTACCCCATCGCTACAAGCCGATTTGTTTGGCGACTGGCGCGAAGAAGTTGTGTGGCGAAATGAAGCCAATACCGCTATTCGAATTTATACCACCGTTGACCCTACCACATACCGCAATTACACCCTCATGCACGACCATCAGTACCGGCAGGCTGTATGTTGGCAAATGTGCGGCTACAACCAACCGCCACATGTCAGCTATTTCCTGGGCAAAAGCGAAGGCTTTACTACCCCGCCACCTCCGGCAATTACAAACGAACGCCTGGTATATTCTGGAACAGGAAACTGGAATAAAGAATTATCAAACTGGAAAAACAATAAAACCGATACGGTATACTCCGATGGCAGTCATGTACTGTTTGATATCTCTGCCGGAAAAAATGTAACGGTTGGCTTAACCGATAATGTAGAACCCGAAATTGTAACCGTTAATTCTGTTGGTGATTTCACTTTTAATGCATCTGGTGGAAAACTCACCGGCAACATGAGCCTAATAAAACAAGGTACCGGTATGCTTAATTTAAACGGCGAACATGATTTTACCGGGAAAACCGAAATATGGAATGGTAAAGTTCATTTTAACGGTTCACTAAAAAACAGTCCGGTAACGTTAATGCATTTTGCTGAGTTTTTCGCTAATGGCGAAATACAAAACAGCGTAACAATGCGATATGGGTCTGTACTCGAAACGGGAATTGCAGACTCAACCGGGACATTAGCCCTGAACAACGGGCTAACGATGGAAGAAAACTCAAATATAGTATTCGACCTGCATTCGCCTGAAAGCGCTTTAAACGATTCGCTTTTAATCAATGGGCCATTTACTTTCGACGATTATGTTGTGTTTACAATCAACCCTCATTTCAGTGGAGAAAACAACCAGCTCGAAGCCGGTGATTATTTATTGGTTAAAACCAATAACGAAATTACTGGAAACATCGAGAAAATCATTGTTGAAGGCATAACCGGGACACCAGCTAAACTTAAAGTTGAAAACGGGAATATCATCCTAGAAATAAAACATGTCCGCCAGGCCTCTGCCATTGAGTGGAACGGCGATAAAAGCAACATATGGGATTTTGCAATCACTGAAAATTTCCTGAACAATGGGATTGCTGATTTTTTTGTAAACCAGGACCAGGTAACTTTTAACGACAATGCAACAAGTAAAACCGTAGAAATAAATTCAACCGTAACGCCTTCGTCTGTTACGGTTAATGCCAGTGACGACTATACATTCACAGGGCAGGGCAAAATTACGGGAGGTGCCACACTTGCAAAATCTGGCTCCGGCACCTTAACCATCAGCAACACCAACGATTTTACCGGAAAAGTAAAGATTTTCGAAGGAACGGTACAAGTTGATAAAATGCCAACATCACAATCAGCAGCAGCTTTAGGCATTGCAAACCCCGATCCTTCAATGTTTGAAATTAATGGAGGAACCCTGCATGTTGTTGCTGAAAGCAAGTCAGACAGGGCAATGCTGGTTGGTGAGAACAGAGGGGTTATCCGCAACGATTCAGAAATCCAATGGAATGCTGAAATTTCCGGTGATACGCTTATAAAAACAGGGAATGGTAATCTGATCTTTAATGGAAATAACACTCATTCTCACACCATCCTCAAACAAGGTACCATAACCTTGTTGAGCGATGAAACCAATCCCGGAAACACAATAACACTCGAAGGTGGCACCTTGCAGTGCAACGATAACAGCCATTCGTACAGCACTATTAGCTGGAACATTGATGTTCCCGAAGGAAAAGAAGCTACAATCAACCTCGATAGCCGTGCCTATTACACCGGTAAATTAACCGGCAACGGCTCATTAAATGTTAATATCCCGTTTGTCCGTTCCGACTTGAATGGTGACATGACCGGATTTGAAGGGACTATTAACTTCAATGCATCAGCCGAAAGTGCCGATTTGCGAATTAATAACAGCCATGGCCTGCCCAATGCCAAGGTTATTATTAATGCCGGCTTAAATACCTATAACGATAAAGGTTCAACAATGGTACTGGGGGCATTATCAGGCAATGGCACACTTACAGGTAACGAAAATTACGAAATAGGATCAAAAAATACCGACTCGGAGTTTAATGGTAATATAACAGCCGGTAGCTTTACAAAAACCGGGACCGGGGCTTTTACCCTCACAAACAACAATACTTATACGGGATCAACAACCATTAAAAACGGAACTTTAGTGGTAAGTAACCAAACTGGCAGTGCAACAGGCAGTGGCGACGTATCGGTAACCAGCAGTGCTTACCTGAGTGGTGAAGGAATTATCGGCGGAAACGTTACAGTTGGATTTTTAGGTAAACTGGCGCCCGGTACCGGAAGCACAGGCCGCTACCTGACAATCAATAAATCATTGTCACTGCAAAAAGGTTCAACATTGAAAGTGAAAGCCAATCCCATTTTCGATTATATCGACCATGTTGTGGTTGAAGGAAGAATTGAAATATCGGGAAACCTCGACATAAGCAACTCAACCGAAAGGGATTTTGATGCGGGTGATGAATTTAAACTTTTTGAATGCCCCACAATTTCCGGTTCGTTTGAAAATATTTTCCCGAACACCCCCGGGGACGGGCTTGAATGGGATGTTTCGGAACTTGAATCAAAAGGGCTTATTAAAGTAGCCGAAGCAACATCGGTTGTAAACCTGGGCAATGAAAACATAAACCTTTACCCCAACCCGGTAAGTAAAACCCTTTTTATTGACATAAACAAAGCAGTTAACTCACAAATTAAAATTACAAATGTTGCCGGTCAAAACTGTTACAACAAATACATACAAAATAAAGCACAACACCAAATTGACCTATCCGGATTTGATAATGGTGTTTACCTTATTGAAATAACAAACAACAACGGAACACAATATTTTAAAATATTAAAACAATAAAGTTTTAGCAAAGGAGACGTCTCAATGAAGCGAATTGTATTATTAACAATATTGATAGCATTAACAACAACAATAGTTGCCCAAAAGCAGGTAGAGCGGATTGACCGCGGTGCTATAGCTGTCCCTGAAAATGACGGTTACCGTATCTCGTGGCGATTGCTGGGCAACGAGCCTTATTCAACAGGTTTTAACATATATCGCAACAACATAAAAATCAATGAAGGTCCTATTACCGGGGCTACATCTTTTTTCGATGCCAATGGAACAACAAACAGCCGTTACATTGTTAAAGCTGTTATTGACGGCACCGAACAGGAATACACAAAATCAGCCCGCCATATAAGCGACAAAGAAGGTGATAATGCTGCGTATTTCGACATCTCCATCAACCAACCGCCACAAGGGCAACATGGTGGGTATTACACGCCTAACGATGCAAGCACCGGTGATTTGAATGGCGACGGCGAATACGACATTGTTTTAAAGTGGAACCCCGGTAATGCTAAAGATAATTCGCAAAGCGGTACAACCGACAATGTATTTCTCGACGGCTACACCCTCGATGGTGAACATTTATGGAGAATTGACCTGGGACCAAACATCAGGGCAGGTGCCCATTACACCCAGTTTTTAGTTTACGATTTTGATGGAAACGGAAAAGCAGAAATCATGTGTAAAACAGCGCCCGGCACAAAAGATGGCAGGGGACTCTACATTACTGACGGTCCGGCTGCAAGTGCCGACCATTCCAAAGAATACCGCAACTCATCGGGCTACATCTTATCGGGACCCGAATACCTCACTGTTTTTGACGGCGAAACAGGTGCCGAAATGGCTACAGCCGATTACTGGCCACAACGTGGTAAGGTTTCGGCCTGGGGCGACAACTATGGTAACCGGCTCGACCGCTACAATGCGACTGTGGCTTATGTTGATGGCAAAAGGCCGTCAGCGATATTTCAGCGTGGATACTATGAACGCCTCACCATGGCCGCATGGAACTGGCGCAATGGTAAACTAACCCGTGAATGGACTTTTGATTCCAACACCCCCGGAAACGGATCGTACCACGGGCAGGGCAACCACTCGATCCATGTTATTGATGCCAATGGCGATGGCTTGCATGACCTGGTAACCGGTTCGGCTGTAATATCAGGCACCGGCGAAGGATTACACACTACAGGTATGGGTCATGGTGATGCAACCCACGTTACCTACATGATAAAAGACGAAGACCGCCCGTTAATTTACATGCCCCACGAGAACAAGCGAGATGGTGTCACACTTCGCTATGCCGATACCGGCGAAATCATCTTCCAGCATAAAAAAGGCGACGATGTAGGCCGTGCCTGTGCTGCCGAACTCGACCCCGAAGTGCCCGGTTTTCATTTCTGGGCATCAAGTGGCCTGGGGCTCTACGATATTAACGGCGAATATGCCGGGCAAATACCAAATTCAATAAACTTCGTTATCTGGTGGAACGGCGACCTTACCCGTGAACTGATGAACGGTAATACCATTGACGACTGGAGTATAAAAAACAACAGAAGCACAAGGCTCCTCACTGGCAACGGCACAAGTTCAAACAATGGTTCTAAATCAACCCCAACATTGCAGGCCGACCTGTTTGGTGATTGGCGCGAAGAGCTTATACTGCGCAAAGATAACAGTCAGGCACTTAGGGTTTACACCACAACCATGCCCACCAACCACCGTTTGTACACACTTATGCACGACCCCGTTTACCGTGTGGCTGTGTCGTGGCAAAACAGTTCATACAACCAGCCACCCCACCCCGGTTTTTACCTGGCTTCCGACATGGATATACCAACTCAAAAACCAAACGTAAAATTATTGCAGGGGTATTATGGCGGATCGGGCGAAATCATTAAAAACTTAAAAGTTTTTGATATGGTTAACGCCGCTTACTGGAATGTAAAACCACAGTTAAGTGCCGATAGTTCGGTATATTCAAACCGCACCATAAAAGCTTCCCATTTCCCTTCATATTTAGAAGGAAAGGAATGGATTACAACACCAACCTTATCAAACGAATGGTTTGGTGATGAAACATTGGCACTTTTTGAAGTTGCAAGCAAAGCGGTTGTATCTGTTTTCTATGCAGCCGATGCCCCAGCACCTGCATGGTTGGAACCATTCGATAAAAATGATGAAACCATTACGGTATCGAGCTTCACAACCCCGCCACACGATTTGGATCTTTATGAAAAAGAATTCGCGGCTGGCGATACGGTCTTTTTGGGTGCAAACACCCCCGATGGAAACACCGAATACACCATGTATTTTGTTGTTGCACGGGCTGCAAATGGCACATCAAAATCCCGGTTCGAAACATCAATCAATAACTCGCTGAAGGTATATCCAAACCCTGTAAATTCGAATGCAACCATTTCATATAGAATTGATTCAAAGCAAAAAATATCAGTCAAACTTTATGATTTTACAGGCAAACTGGCCAACATTATAACCAACGAAACCCAACTACCCGGATTAAACCATGCAACCTTCGATGCTTCCGGATATCCATCCGGCATTTACTTGTTGGTTTTATCGGGGGAAAACACAGTTACTAAAAGGAAGCTGATCATTCAAAACGACAACAACTAACATAGGCAACAAACCTGAATAAATTAGACATATAAATCCATGATAAAAAAATTTACAACCATCGCGATTTTGTTTCTTCTGGCAACCCCATGGAGCTTTGCACAGGAAACTGAAAAAATTTACCTCTCGGGTAAAGGATACGACGATACCGTAGAATGGGACTTTTATTGCTCCGACGGTGCGAACAGTCAAAAATGGTCAAAAATCGGTGTTCCTTCACAATGGGAACTACAGGGCTTTGGCGAGTACACTTACGGGCGCTGGTACAAACAGCGCGGTAAAACCCCGAGCGATGAAACAGGGCATTATAAAACAACATTCAACGCACCCAATGATTGGGAAAATAAAACAATCAACATTGTTTTTGAAGGGGTGATGACCGATACCAAAGTAATGGTCAACAGCCAACAGGCCGGAGACATCCACCAGGGGGGCTTTTATCGTTTTAAATACAACATAAGCGATAAAATTGAAATCGGCGAAGAGAACACGCTTGAAGTTTTTGTTTCAAAACACTCCGAAAACCACTTGGTTAACGCAGCAGAACGCAAAGCCGACTGGTGGTTGTTTGGTGGCATTTACCGCCCGGTATTTCTCGAAGTTTTGCCCGAAAGCCATATCGCACAAGTAAAAGTCGACCCCAAAGCCGATGGTTCTTTTTCTGCAAACCTGAAACTCACAAATATTGGCGACGACTCTGTCCTGCGTTACTTTATTACCGATATGAATGGCAAGAAGTTCCCATCGTATGAAACCCATATCGATAAAAACGCAACTACAGCCAGCATATCCACACAATGGGAAGGTGTAAAACCCTGGACAACAGAAACACCAAACCTTTACGACCTGACCATCGAGCTAATCAGCAGCGACAAAAAAATCCACACCATTACCGAGCGCATTGGGTTCCGTACTGTTGAGGTACGCCCGAAAGACGGGATTTACGTGAATGGAACAAAAGTCATCCTTAAAGGGGTAAACCGTCATACTTTCTGGCCCGAAGGCGGAAGGGCAACCAGCAAAGAAGTGTCAATACTGGACGCCACCCTGATCAAAGAAATGAACATGAATGCGGTACGCTGCCACTACCCGCCCGATGAACATTTTATCGATGCCTGCGATTCACTGGGTATTTTCTTTATTGATGAGCTTGCCGGATGGCAAAATGCTTACGACACCGAAGTAGGCTCAAAACTGGTAAAAGAAATGATCGACCGTGATGTGAACCATCCGTCAATTATACTCTGGAGCAACGGAAACGAAGGTGGATGGAATTACGATATAGATCCGCTGTTTGCAAAATACGACCCGCAAAACCGTGATGTTATCCATGGCTGGGCCGATTTCGATGATATCGACACCCACCACTATCCACAATACCAAACCGGCGTGCACCGATTTAACGATGGCGAAAAAATATTTATGCCTACCGAATTTCTTCATGGATTGTATGATGAAGGCCATGGTGCCGGTCTCGACGATTTCTGGGAAAAATGGACATCCTCGCCACTCTTTGCCGGCGGTTTCCTGTGGGCATACAACGATGATGCGGTAGTACGCTCCGATTTAAACGATTCGCTCGATTCCGACGGACAACATGCCCCTGATGGCATTGTTGGGCCCTTCCGCGAAAAAGAAGGCAGCTTCTTTACAATAAAAGAAGTATGGGCTCCCGTTCAATTTGAGCCTCTCATGATTACCAAATCGTTTAACGGTGAACTTTTGGTCAGCAATACCTACCTCTATACGAATCTTGACCAATGTAAAATGAGTTATGAAGTAACAACCATTCCATCTCCATGGGACAATGAAAATGTAAAAAGCATTGCTAAGGGGAGCATCACACTCCCGTCAATTCAACCCGGCGAAACCCGTAAGGTGAAAATGGAAATACCCGATAACTTTTTTAATGGCGATGTACTATCAGTTACCGCTACCGATCGGCACGGAAAAGAAATTTATACATGGACATGGCCCATTAAACAGCCTGAGAATTATTTCAGTAACAAAAGCATTGTTTCGGCCACAGGGAAAGCTACCGTGCAAAATAACGGAAATACGGTAACCCTTAGCGCTTCCAATACCAGCATTTCGTTTAACAGCACAAACGGGATGGTTGAAAAAGTTGAAACTGCCAGGGGTGTGCTTCCATTTAAAAACGGACCGGTACCAATTGGCATGAAAGCCAAATTCGACCGTTTTGAAACCCGTACCGAAAACAACATAGCCGTCTTAACGGCATGGTACAAAGGTGGCATCGACTCCATCCGCTGGGCAATGCACCCCGATGGAAAGATTAAAATGCACATGATAAGCCTGAACAAAGCAACCAACGATGGTGGCTTCGACGGCGGATATGTTTCGGGCAGTATCGACTTATGGGGCATAACCTTCGATTTCCCCGAAGAAGAATCAACAGGCATCGAATGGTTTGGTAAGGGCCCCTACCGCGTTTATCGTAACCGCATCAAAGGCACAACTTACAACTTGTGGCAAAAAGATTACAATAACACCATTACCGGTGAATCGTTTGCAAACCTTGAGTATCCCGAATTCAAAGGGTACCATGCCAACATGTACTGGGCAACCATTGGCACTAAAAACAATGTGCCCATGACCTTTGCCACCGAGAACAGCAACATGTTCCTCCGCTTGTTTACACCCGAGGAACCTGCCGGGGCCTTACGCCGCTCACTACCCCATTTTCCTGAAGGTGACCTCTCGTTTTTATACGAAATAAACGCAATACGGGCATTTAAGCCCACAAGCCAAATGGGGCCCCAAAGCGAACCATCAAGCATTCGTATTAAAAAAGGCGACGAAGGCATTTCAATGAAAATTTGGTTCGATTTTACGAGTAAGAAATAACATTTTGAAGAGACAATAATGAAGAGATTTGGAACAATTTTGTTTGTGGTTTTTATACTGGCATTATTCTCGTGCCGGGCATCAACTAACAACAACGACTGGACAAAAGATGTTGGGGCCCGTTCATTCCCCAATTCATCAAATACAATTAGCGTTAACGATTTTGGGGCAACAAACAACGGGCTCATCCTGTCAACTGAATCCATTCAAGCGGCCATCGATTCGTGTGCGGCTTTGGGTGGCGGAAAAGTGGTTTTTGATCCCGGCATGTACCTTACAGGCTCACTGTTTGTTAAAAGCAACGTTAACCTGCACATTGGTAAAGATGTTGAATTGCGCGGCGTTATCGGACTTGAATTTTATCCCGATATCGACACCCGTGTTGCAGGCATCGAAATGGAATGGCCGGCTGCCATCATCAATGTTCTTGACCAGAAAAATGCAGCCGTTACAGGCGAGGGCACCATTCATGCCCAGGGACGCTACCATTGGGAGCGATATTGGAAACTTCGCGAGGAATATACACCCAAAGGATTACGCTGGGCTTCCGACTACGACTGCAAGCGTGTGCGCACCCTGCTCGTGTCCGACTCTGAAGATGTCACCATCAGTGGTTTAACTATGCTTCAAGCCGGTTTTTGGACCGTGCATGTCCTGTATTCCGAGCATGTAACCGTCAATGGGCTAACCATCAACAATAACATTGGCGGCCATGGCCCTTCAACCGATGGAGTGGATATCGATTCTTCATCAAAAATATTGGTCGAAAACTGCGACATCGACTGTAACGACGATAATATTTGCCTCAAAGCCGGCCGCGATTCCGACGGCCTGCGTGTTGACCGACCTTGCGAATACATCGTTATCCGAAATTGCATTTCACACCGTGGTGGCGGGCTCATAACTTTTGGAAGCGAAACATCGGGCGAAATTCGCTATGTTGAAGTATACGACCTGCAGGCAAACAATACAAATTGTGCCATTCGCCTTAAATCGGCCTTCACGCGTGGCGGTGGTGTTAACAATGTAAACATTTACAATATCGAAGCCAACAATGTGCGCACACCGGTTGAAGTGAGCCTGAACTGGAACCCTTCGTACAGTTATGCTTCACTTGAACAAGATATGGATTCGATCCCCCATTACTGGAAAGCCATGTTGAAAGAAGTACCGCCCGAAAAAGGGATCCCGACCTTTAAAAACGTAAATATCCGTAATGTGAATGCAAAAAATTCAAAATACGGGATGAACGTTTCCGGCGTTGAAGATTCATACATCAAAAATTTCTCGTGGACCGACATCAACATTGAATGTGAAGAGCCCGGGCGGATCCGTTATACCAAAGACTGGACATTCAATAATGTTACCATTAACAGTAAAGAAAGCGGTAAGGTTAAGCTCGAAAACAATATAAACCTAAAAAAGGACAACAGTAAACTATAAAATACCGGAAACTATGTACAACAATACTTTCAACCTAATCCTTTTGTTTTTACTGACAAGCTTTGTGGCTTCAGCCTCAGATCATCCCGACTGGCACGAAACGGTTGGCGCTAAAAGTTTTCCAGGTAAAACAAATGAATTCTGCGTAAATGACTTTACCAAACAGCCCGACACGGTTACAAACTGGGCTCCGGTGATTCAAAAAGCCATTGACCAATGTAGCATTCAAGGTGGTGGCATTGTGTAC
The DNA here is from genome assembly GCA_041694375.1 of Bacteroidales bacterium. Taxonomy (GTDB): domain Bacteria; phylum Bacteroidota; class Bacteroidia; order Bacteroidales; family Prolixibacteraceae; genus Roseimarinus. Next base: position 41,386 of record JASMTI010000186.1, read on the forward strand.
TTTAAGCCCGGTTTATATCCTTCGGGCTCAATATTTATTGGCAGCAATACCAATTTCAGGGTCGATGAAGGTGTTACCCTGCAGGGCATAGCCCGTGAAGAAGTTTACCCCATTATCGACACCCGTATTGCCGGCATCGAAATGAAATGGCCGGCTGCACTGGTTAATATGATTGATGCAGATAATGCAGCGATTACAGGTAAAGGAACTATCGATGGCGAAGGCAAATATTTTTGGGACAAATTTTGGGATATGCACCCCCAATATGCCAACAATGGGTTGCGCTGGGCCCTCGATTACGACTGCCAACGCCCAAGGCTTTTACTGGTTTCGGGCTCAAAAAACATAACCATTAAAGACCTTCGACTTGAAGAACCGGGTTTCTGGACCGTTCACATCCTTTATTCAGAAAACGTAACCGTTGACGGCCTCACCATCCGAAACAACATTGGAGGCCATGGCCCCAGTTCCGATGGTATTGATATCGACTCTTCGACCCGTATTTTGGTAGAAAACTGCGACATCGATTGCAACGACGATAATTTCTGCCTTAAGGCCGGCAAAGATGCCGATGGCTTAAGGGTAAACCGCCCTACCGAATACGTGCTTATCCGCAATTGCATTGCCCGTGCCGGCCATGGGCTGGTTACCTTCGGGAGCGAAACTTCAGGCAGTATCCGCCATATCGAAGCTTACAACCTTGAAGCGACCGGAACTCTTTACGGCATACGCATGAAATCAGCCAAAACAAGGGGTGGGACAGTTGAGCATGTTTATATTCACGACATCGAAATGGACGACGTGTTTGTCCCCATCCGTGGCACGCTTAACTGGTTCCCAAAATACAGTTACAGTAAACTGCCGCCGGGAATAGATGAGGTACCTGAACACTGGAAAACCTTATCGGCAAAAGTGAAAAAGAAAGAAGGGATACCCACTTTCCGTAATTTCAGGATTGAAAATATTAATGCAACACGGGCAGGCTCTGCACTTGAAGTAACAGGCTTAAAAGAATCGGAAATAAAAAATTTCACCATTGCCAACACAACCATCGAGTGTAAACGCCCCGGCTATATTAACTTTGTTGAAAATTGGACGTTCGACAACGTTAAAATTGTACCACTCTCAAATGAAGCATTAACTGAGGAAAATGCTGAAAATATAAAATGGATTAACCAATAGAAACCATAAGCTATGTTTAAATATAAGCTGCAAAATAAACTTATTCTGGCATTCCTGTTACTTATGTTGATAAATGGCACAGGCTGCTCAAACAACGAAGAACAAAAACCTGCTGAATGGCCAGAAATTTCAACAAACCAGAAAACCTGGACACGCTGGTGGTGGATGGGCAATGCCCTTGATAAAGAAAGCATAACAGCTCAACTTGAAGCTTTTTCAGAAGCTGGCCTGGGTGGTGTTGAAATAACGCCCATTTATGGCACAAAAGGTTACGAAGGGCAGTTTATCGACTACCTTTCACCCGAATGGATCGAAATGCTGAGCCATACTGTTGACAAGGCTGAACGGCTGGGCATGAAAGTTGACATGGTAATGGGCACCGGATGGCCATTTGGTGGCCCGTGGGTTGAACCCCAATACGCGGCCAGTAAACTTACCATCCAAAAATACCCGGTGAAAGCCGATCAAATATTTGAAAAAGAAATTGAGGTTAACGATCCTAAGCAACGCGGACTGGCCAAATTACAGCATGTGATTGTGTTTAACGGGAATGAGAAATTTACCGACTTAACACCGCTTCTCAAAAATAACAAGCTAAAATATGCACCATCAGAAGATACCGAAATTTATGCCGTTTTTTGTGCCAAAACCCGCCAGCAGGTTAAACGATCAGCCCCGGGTGGCGCAGGTTACACACTCGACCACCTGTCGGAAGAAGCATTTAACGATTACAGCCGGCCATTTACCGAAGCATTAAAACCTGTACAGAATAAATTGCGTGGCATTTTTAACGACAGTTATGAAGTATATGGTGCCAACTTTTCACCATCGTTTTTAGAGGAATTTAAAACACGCCGTAAGTACGACTTGCTGCAATACATCCCCGTACTCGACAAAAAAACCGATGATAAAATTTATGAGCGCCTGCTAACCGACTACCGCGAAACAATGGGCGACATGCTACTCGAAAATTTTGCAAAAAACTGGACCCAATGGAGCCACGATCATACTTTTATCACCAAATACCAGGCACATGGGTCACCGGGCAACCTTATCGACCTTTACGCGGCTGCCGACATCCCCGAATGCGAAGTATTTGGCTCACCACGATATGACATCCCCGGATACAGGCGGGATACAAACAATGTTCGCCATGGCGACTCCAATAAAATGATGCTCAAGTTTGCATCTTCGGCAGCACACATACAGGGCAATGAAATCGTTTCATCTGAATCGTTCACATGGCTGCGCGAGCATTTTAAAACCGCATTGTCACATGCAAAACCTGTTGCCGACGACCTCTTTTTAAGCGGCGTCAACCACATGTTCCTGCATGGCTCTACTTATACACATAAAGATGAAGAATGGCCCGGTTGGAAATTCTATGCTTCTGTAAATTTTAACCCGAATAATACAATCTGGAAAGATGCAAAGTACCTGTTCAACTACATTGCACGTTGCCAATCGGTACTACAAAAGGCAAAAACCGACAACGAGGTACTTCTTTACTTCCCCATCCACGATGCTTATGCACACCCTAACCCTCACCGCTTGTTACACCAGCTAAACATCCACACCATCGATGAATGGTTGTTGCCAACATCGTTTTACAAAATTGCTAACGAACTGGACACACAAGGTATTGGTTTCGACTTTATTTCTGATGATTTTTTAATGCAATCGCACACCGAAAATGGACATATAAAAACAGCAAAAAATACAGCATATAAAACCCTGATTGTACCCGATACCGACGCCCTTCCGGTTGAAACCCTGCTTAAGCTCATTGAATTGAAACAAAAAGGTGCCTCTATCATTTTCAGGGGCATGCCCGAAACCGTTCCCGGGCTGTTTAATTACAAGGAACGCGAAAGGGAGCTACAAAAAATTGTAGCAAAAAACAAAACCTGGATAAACTCCGGTAAAACACTTATCCAGCAACTGCACATGGTTGATATTTTTGGTGAAAACGCTTCTGAATCCGGTTTGAAAATAATCCGTAAAACACTAAATGGCAATAAAATATATTTCATTGCCAATCACAGTAAAAACGAGGTCGATGGCTATGTACCATTTAATGCAAAAGCTAAATCAGCAATACTTATGGATCCGTTGACATCGGAAACCGGAATGGCAAAAATAGAACAAACAAGCAACGGAATCGAAGTAAAGTTACAGCTTAAACCCGGCGAAACGGTTTTCTTAAAAACCCAGTCGGATATACCCGATGAAAAACCATGGAAATATTATACCCAAGGCGATCCGATAGAATTAGACAATGAATGGAACGTTGAATTTATCGAAGGGGGGCCTGAACTTCCAGAACCGCTCAAACTCGAAAAACTCTCATCGTGGACTAATTATGGTGATGAATACGAAAATTTCTCGGGTACAGCACGCTATAAAACTACCTTTACAGCTAACAGCATCCCTGAAAACGGATGGCGCATTGATTTAGGTGATGTTCGCGAAAGCGCCAGGGTTTATGTAAACGGTAGCTATGCAGGCACCTGCTTTGCACAACCTTATTCACTCGATATTTCAGATCTGGTAGTGAATGGTAAAAATAAACTTGAAATTGAAGTTACCAACCTTGCCGCTAACCGGCTAAGGGCACTCGAACGCAGTGGAAAAGAATGGAAAAAGTTTTACGAGATAAACATGGTGAATATCCATTACCAGGAATTCGATGCAACCGTTTGGGACATTGCCCCTTCGGGTTTATGCAGCACCGTTAAACTAATCCCACTTAACAAATAAGTTTTTCCAAAATGTAAAATCAATAATAAGAGTAAAAGTAAAATGAATGGCTAACCTGGCTTAAAATATTGCAACTGTGGTGGTTCAATAAATGGGATTCGTCCCAATTATGTTATTGATAGCCGGGTGCCATTCATTATGATTTTATTTCAAACTTAATAAAAAAAGAACCATGATCATCAAAGGATTCAAAATGAAACTAAAACCAGGTTTTGAGGCCGAATATAAAAAAAGGCACGATGAAATATGGCCAGAACTTTCGCAACTGCTCAAAAATGCAGGTGTTAGCGATTATTCAATTTTTCTCGACAAGGAAACCAATATTTTATTTGCAGTTCAAAAATTAACCGAAGACAATAAAAATGATGAGCTGCCCAAAACCGGAATCATGAAAAAATGGTGGGACTATATGGCCGATATCATGGACGTTAATCCTGATAATTCGCCCGTAGCTACTGATTTAGAACAAGTATTTTACATGCCGTAATTTAAAAATTTTAGTATCAACATTTAAATATACCATTATGACCAGGATTACAAGTACCGTTATTACCTTACTTTTATTGATGGTTTCATTTTCGGGGGTTAAAGCCCAGAAAGCGACCAACCCTGAAGTGATTCTTGAGAAAATGCAACTGGCCAACGACTATTTCATGGAAAAATGGCCCGACGTAGGCAAAACCATCATAACCAATAAAGAACGCCCCAGTAATATATGGACGCGTGCTGTTTACTACGAAGGACTGATGCAATTATACAGTATTGACCCTGATGAGCGCTACTATAAATATGCCGTAGACTGGGGCGAAGCACACAACTGGGGCTTTCGTAACGGAAACAAAACACGTAATGCCGACGATCAGTGTGCCGGACAAACATACATTGAACTGTACCAAATTGACCAGCAACCTGAGCGCATAGCCAACATCAAAGAATGCATAGACAATGTGGTAGCCGGTGAACAAAACGACGACTGGTGGTGGATTGATGCCATACAAATGGCCATGCCCATATATGCACAATTGGGCGTTTTGTATGATGACGATAAATACTTCGAAAAAATGTACGAAATGTACATGTACACCCGAAACCAGCATGGCGACAATGGATTGTGGAACCCCGAAGACAACCTTTGGTGGCGCGATGCCGATTTCGACCCTCCGTATGTTGAACCCAATGGCGAAGACAGCTACTGGTCGCGCGGAAACGGATGGGTATACATGGCACTGGCACGTGTAATGACAATTCTTCCGGAAGATGCACCTCATTACGACCAATACCTTAGCGATTATAAAGCCATGACCAAAGCACTTGAAAAGATACAGCGTGTTGACGGAACGTGGAACGTAAGCCTGCACGACCCATCAAACTATGGTGGCAAAGAATTATCAGGGACTGCGATGTTTGTTTATGGAATGGCCTGGGGCATCAATAACGGTATAATAAAAGAAAAAAAATACCGCCCGATGGTTGAACACGCTTGGACAACCATGGCCATACATTGTGTACACGGCAACGGTTTTTTGGGATTTGTGCAGAGCACCGGCAAAGAACCTAAAGACGGCCAACCAGTAACCTATACCAAACAACCCGACTTTGAAGATTACGGCCTGGGGGCTTTCCTGTTTGCAGGTACCGAAATGTATAAACTGATGAAACAATAGAAAATGATCAAAAATACCTCAATAGCAATATTGATTTTATTACTAAGCTCATGCACCGCACCTGAAAACGAAGTATATCTTTTTTCGTACTTTACGGGACGCGGCGAAGACGGCCTACACCTTGCCTACAGTACCGACGGGCTAAATTGGCAAGCCATAAACAATGGCGGGTCAATCCTTGAACCGGAAGTGGGTAAGGACAAACTCATGCGGGACCCTTCCATCACACAGGGTCCCGATGGCCGTTTTCATATGGTATGGACAACCGGATGGTGGGACCAACATATTGGTTATGCATGGTCCGATGACCTTATTCACTGGTCCGAACAACAAACCATCCCGGTGATGGAGCACGAACCCGAAGCAAAAAACAGCTGGGCGCCCGAAGTATTCTACGATGAAGAAAACAACCTTTTTCATATTTTTTGGGCAACAACCATACCCGGCCGGCATTCGCCCATTGAATTTACCGAGCGTGAAAAAGGCCTCAACCATCGCATGTATGCTACTTCAACAAAAAATTTTGAGACTTTCGGTCCCACACACATGTTTTTCAATCCTGACTTTAGCGTCATCGACGCAGCAATCATAAAACACAAGAATGAATATGTGATGTTTGTGAAAAACGAAAACCCAAACCCACCCGAAAAAAACATACGTATAACTAAGTCAGACAATGCCGCCGGACCATACCCAACCAATGTTTCAGAACCGATTACCGGTGATTATTGGGCTGAAGGACCCGCACCCCTTAAAGTGGGCAAATACATTTATGTTTATTTCGATAAATACAGGGAACACGTTTACGGTGCAGTACGCTCAAAAGATTTAGAAACCTGGGAAGATGTGTCAGATTCGTTGAACATGGTTAGCGGCGCACGTCACGGTACTGCATTTAAAGTTGATGAAGAAGTATTAAATAACATTATGAATTATTTTAATTAACTTTATCATCTTCTTTAAACACATAAATCATACAACTATGAAGAAATGTTTCATTATTAGCACATTAGTGCTTATCACACTACAATTATCGGCACAAGAAAACCGAACCGATGTCAGCTTGTTTATGCGCTCCGACAGCACAACTTACCTAAGCGAAAAAAGTGAAGCATCGGGCGATTTGTACCGAAGCATTGGCCATCATGGCCCGGCTGTTGAAAACGAATGGATTGGCCTGCGGCTCTATTTCGACCACAAAGCTGCCATTGATGTTTACAACAAAATGAAACCAGGGCTCGAACTCGAAGGTGCCCGTTGGTACCCCACCCCCCAACAACAAAAAAAAGGCTGGGGGGCCGATTACTATAAAGTAGGCTCTACCGTTGGTCTTGGTGGTGTACGATTGTGGGATGGCGAAAAAGTATTGGAACTGGATCCGGTAAGCAACCGTACAGCACGCGTGGTAAAAGAACCAACCTGTTCGTACATGGAAATGCTTTCGGAAGATGTGCCTTACAAAGGGCGCAAAGTTGACATACTTGTAAGGGTAACCGTATTTTCGGGCGAACGTGAAGCTAAAGTTGAAGCTTTTGCCCTTACCGATGAACCCCTTCAGTTTGTTACCGGGGTAAATTACCACGATGGGCACAAAAAACACATTGAAGACGGACTGATTGCAACATGGGGCATACATCCCGAAGATGTTGCTGCCGAAGTCATTTCACTTGGTGCTGCCATAAAATATAACCCGGCCGATTTTGAAATAGAAAAGGACGATGGGAAACAACACTTGTTGATTTCTAAACCAACCAAACAATTGTCAACCCGCATTTCATCGGCCAACGAAAAAGAACCGGTGATCAACACGCTTAAAAAGCTGGTTGATTCGATGAAACAATAAAATTCAGGTACATGGAAATGCCTGGTTTTATTGGATAAAACCGGGCATTTGTTTTTTAAACACAACAAAGCTTAACAACACGATGAGAACGAATGCATTTTTATGCTTATTACTATTACTGACATTTATTTTGCCGCACAATACCCTGGCAAAAATTCAACTGCCGGCATTGGTAGGCAGTCACATGGTCCTGCAACAAAATTCAGATGTGAAGATATGGGGGAAGGCAAATCCTGGCGAAACCATCACTTTTACAGCCGGGTGGACTGATGAAAAACATACAGCAACCACCGCCCCCGATAGTACGTGGAGCTTTGTTATCATCACCCCAAATGCCGGGGGACCATATTTTGTTACGATTCAAGGAGAAAATACCATTGAACTAACCGATGTTTATATTGGTGAAGTTTGGTTATGCTCGGGACAATCGAACATGGAAAAACCCATTGGAGAACGACACGGTCAACGTCCGACTTTCAACCATAAAAAAGAAATAAAAAATGCAAACTATCCACGCATAAAACTCTTTAAAGTACCCAAACGAAAAAGCCTGAAAGAACTAAATGATATTAAAAGCAGTTGGCAAAGCTGTACACCTGAGTCGGTTGAAGAACTGAAATTTTCGGCCGCCGGTTACTTCTTTGGCCGTGAAATACATAAAAAACTTGAAGTCCCCATCGGGCTAATTGACGCAACCTGGGGTGGATCGCGTATTGAGCTATGGACCCCGGCTGATGCCTTTGGAATGGTTGATGGCCTCGATTCTCTTGCAGCAGCTGCACAAATACCCGGTAAAAAAGCCGAAGGCTTGGCCCCTTCAATATTTTACAACGCCATGGTGGCACCACTCACCCACTATTCCATAAAAGGTGCCATTTGGTACCAGGGCGAATCGAACCTGATGGACATTAACGATGGCCTGCGTTACGAAAACAAACAAAAAGCCATGATTAAAGGCTGGCGTTCCGCTTGGAAAAACTCAGAAATGCCCTTTTATTACGTACAAATAGCCCCTTACCGTTACTATACCGACCGTCAAAAACGGGTTAACTCACCCAATGAACTACCACTTTTATGGGAAGCACAAACCCGTGGACTACAGATACCCAATACAGGAATGGTGGTAACAACTGACCTGGTTGACGACCTCAGTGACATACACCCACGAAACAAGCTTGATGTGGGAAAGCGCCTGGCAAACCTGGCATTAGATAAAACCTATCAGGTTAAGGGCATTAAAAGTGAAAGCCCTGTCTTTGATAATGCGAAATTCAAGAAAAACAAAGTTATACTAGCTTTTAAAAACACGTATGGCAGCCTTATTGCAAAAAACAACACTGCCCCCACCTGCTTTACCATTGCCGGCCATGATCGGAAATTTGTTAAAGCAAAAGCTGAAATTAAAGGCGACAAGGTCATTGTTTATAACGAACAATTAAATAATCCGGCTGCCGTAAGGTTTGCATGGGACGAAGAAGCACAACCCAACCTTTTTAATGCTGCCGGTTTACCGGTAATTCCTTTCCGAACAGACAACTGGGCAATGCCAATAACAGACGATAGTAGCAAGGTTTCGTTTTTATTTGGAAAAAAAAGGGGCAACATTGGCCAGTATCCCATACACGAAAATATTGAATACACCAACAGCCGGGGTTTTGGCTTCGATTTTAACAACAAAGGCAAGGTTTCCATTATCGAGGGTGAACAAGGTTATTGTACTGCCGATGTTCCATTTTACTTTTCTGTAAAAAAACCTGAAGGAAATTATCAGGTTGAAATCACCTTCGGAAATCCTGATAAAATATCGAAAACAAGCGTAAAAGCCGAAGCCCGCCGTTTAATGCTCAAAAATATCGAAGTGCAAAAAAGCGAAACCCTTACCCGTAATTTTATGGTGAATGTGCGTTCGCCAAAAATTGATCAAAACACATCGATAAACCTTAAAACACGCGAAACCAATTACATGAACTGGGACAACCGCCTTACCCTTGAATTCTCGGGTAAAAATGTGGCTATCCAAAAAATAAGTATAAAACCGGTTGAAGATATCAAAACTATATTTTTGGCAGGTAATTCTACCGTTACCGATCAGGACTGCGCCCCTTGGGCTTCATGGGGTCAAATGATAACGCCTTATTTCAACAATGAAGTGGTAGTGGCGAATTATGCCGAATCGGGTTCATCGCTTGCCGCATTTAAAGGACGCAGGAGACTCGACAAAATAGAATCAGTGATGCGGCCCGGCGATTACCTGTTCATTGAATTCGGGCATAACGACCAAAAACGCAAAGGTGAAGGCATCGGCCCCTGGCAATCGTTTACCGGTTTACTAATTGAATACGTTAATCGGGCACGCGCGAAAGGCGGCATCCCGGTACTGGTAACGCCCACCCAAAGGCGCTCGTTCAACAACAAAGGTGAAATTGAATACACGCATGGCGATTACCCGGCAGCCATGCGCAAAGTTGCCGAAAAATACAATGTTCCACTAATCGACCTGAACGAAATGACCAAAACCCTATACGAAACATGGGGAATTGAAACATCGAAAAAAGCTTTTGTACAGTATCCGGCCAATACATTCCCCGGCCAGGATAAAGAACTGTCCGACAATACCCATTTCAACCCTTTTGGCGCACACGAAATAGCCAAATGTGTACTCAAAGGAATATCAGAAAGCTCAATTGATTTAAAAAATCATATTGTTGGTTTCGATCCGGACTATCATCCACAAAAACCGTCCATGTCCGATGAATGGGATGTACCCATGAGTCCGAGATTTGAAAGCATTAAACCCGATGGTAACTAATCATCAAAATCAACCTAAAATGAGAATAACAACAATAGCCACGCTTCTTTTAATATTTATCACCTTAGCGACAGCCTGCACCACCCAACAACAAGAAACAAAAAACGCCGACAAACCATTATTCCGCGACCCGGTCCACGATGGTGCAGCCGACCCGGTTGTAATTTGGAACAAACCCGAACAGAAGTGGTTTATGTATTACACCAACCGCCGTGCCAACCTTGAAAGACCAGAAGGGGTTGACTGGGTACACGGCACACGCATCGGCATTGCCGAGTCGACCGATGGAGGTGCCTCATGGCAATACCGCGATACCTGCAATATCAATTATCGCCCTGTTTCAGAATATACACACTGGGCACCCGAAGTGATTGAGCACGAAGGATTGTACCACATGTACCTTACTTATGTACCAGGCGTGTTTACCGATTGGGGACACCCACGATGGATTGTTCACCTTACCAGCGAAAACGGCATCGACTGGGATTTTGAATCGAAGCTAAAACTGGCTTCCGAAAAGGTTATTGATGCCTGCGTTGTTCAAATGCCAAACGGCAAATGGCGTATGTGGTACAACAACGAAGCCGAAGGCAAAACCATGTATTATGCCGACAGTCCTGATTTGTATAACTGGACAGACAAAGGCAGGGCCGGCGGCAAATTCCGTGGCGAAGGCGCCAAAGTGTTCAACTGGCAAAACACCTGGTGGATGGTGATCGATGCCTGGAAGGGTTTGGCTGTATACCAATCAGACGACCTTGAAAACTGGAACCGCCAGCATGAAAACATCTTGCAAGAACCCGGAACCGGTGAAGACGACAAGGTTAAAGGAGGGCACCCCGATGTTTTGATCCAGGGCGACCGTGCCTTTATATTCTATTTTACCCACCCCGGGCGCAGGGCCGAAATACCCGATTCAAACGAGTATGAAAAACGCCGCAGTTCAATACAAGTTACCGAACTTTTATATGAGGATGGCAAAATTGTATGCCAGAGAAATGAACCGGTAAAAATCAATTTAAAAAGTAATTAAACAATCAATAGCATTACCAGATGAAACAACTTATCCTAACAGTTTTCGCAGCAATTATTTTGTTCGCCTCTTGTACACAAAAAGTTTCAATACAAAACATTGAAGTTGAAGCCCCATTCGACATGCCGGCCATCACCATACCTGACTTTTCGGGAACGCCCGAGTACAACATTATCGACTTTGGCGCTGAATATCAAAACATTGACAAGACCACAACTGCCATTGAGGTCGCTATTGACAAAGCCAACCAAAACAGGGGCGGTATTGTGGTAATCCCCAAAGGTGAGTGGCTGACAAAAAAAATACATCTGAAAAGCCATGTGAACCTCCATCTCGAAGAAGGTGCAACCCTGCTTTTCTCTGATAACCCTGAGCATTACCTCCCGGCTGTGCATACCACATGGGAAGGTATCGAATGTTACAATTACTCACCGCTGATTTATGCATACGAATGTGAAAATGTGGCCATCACGGGCAATGGCCAATTAAAAGCACAGATGGGCACCTGGCAAAAATGGTTTGGCCGGCCTGCTCCACACATGAACAGTTTGAAATGGTTATATCATCAGGCAGCCCAATATAAACCTGTTGAAAACCGCATGATGGCAAACGACTCGTCAAACTTGCGCCCGCACTTTATCCAATTTAACCGTTGCCAAAACATTTTACTTGATGGCATTTCTATATCCAGAAGTCCTTTTTGGACCATCCACCCTTACTTATCAAAAAATATTGTTATCCGCAATATTAACGTAATGGCCCACGGGCACAACAACGATGGCGTTGACCCCGAAATGAGCCAGAATATCCTCATAGAAAATTGTGTTTTCGATCAGGGCGACGATGCCATTGCCATAAAATCGGGGCGCAACCAGGATTCATGGCGGCTTAACACCCCCACAAAAAACCTGGTTATGCGCAACTGTACCGTGAAAAACGGTCACCAGTTGGTAGCTATTGGCAGTGAGCTCTCGGGCGGGGTCGAAAATGTTTTCGTTGATAATTGCGAAGTGCTCGACGGGGCAAAAATGTTTCACCTCGTGTATATTAAAACCAACGAACGCCGGGGTGGCTATGTTAAAAACATTTATGTAAGCAACATAGAAGCAGGCAACATATCAAAAGGCATTCTGGGTATTGAAACCGATGTACTATATCAATGGCGTGATATTGTGCCCACTTATGAAGTGAAATTAACCCCCATTTCCGACATCTATATCGAAAACATCAGAAGCAAAAACATAGATTTCATTTCGAACATTGATGCCCAAGCCGAAATGCCGGTAAAAAACATTCAAATGAAAAACGTAGTAAGCGATTCAATCCGAAAATTTAAACATCAACACAAAAATGTAGAAGGTTTTACATTTAATGGAAAAACGATAGAAAACCAATAAAACAGGGGAGCAAGATAATTTATATATGTGTTGATATAATCATAATTTAAACATGGATCTAACAATCAAAGTATCTGCAGTTATGAAAAAATACATCTTTTTAATACTATGGATGTTTAGCATTTCAAACTTAGCGGCACAAACCACTGATACGCCAAACACCAATATAATCGATTTGTATCCCAATGGTGAAATTGTGTCAGAATATCACAACGATTGGACCCGGGTTCATTATAAAAAACGAATTGAAACCTTCAAAAAGAATCCGCTCTTAAAAAATGAAATAGTTTTTATAGGCAACAGCATTACAGAAAAAGGTCGTAACTGGAGTGAGAAATTTGGAATAGGACATATCCGAAACAGGGGGATATCGGGCGATTTAACCGACGGTGTACTTAAACGCCTGGACGAAATAACGTATTCTGAGCCAAAAGCTGTTTTTATCTTAATCGGGGTTAACGATCTTTATAATTTGCATCATGATGAAACCGGCAAAACAAACCTTAAGTATTTCAAGATTATTCCTTCAGCAAAATATGTTGCCAAAAACATTCTGAAAATAACAAAAGAAATACAAAAAGAGTCACCCGTCACAAAAATTTACGTGCGGACCATACTCCCAACACGCCGGACATACCTGAAAAAAGATATTGTCAAAGTTAACACCTTGCTTGCCAAAAATGAGAAAAAAGGATTTTACGCGCTAATTGACATCTATTCTCATTTTGTAAATGAAGAAGGACTGTTGCATAAGAAATACACAGTTGATGGTGTACATTTAAGCGAAAAAGGCTATGAACATTGGGTATCTCTCGAAAAAGACATCATTAGAAAACTAACCGAATAAAAATACTACGATGAAAAATTTCATGTTATTATTGATCATTCTTGCTACAATTGTTACTGCCTATGCCCAACGACAAATGGAAAACCTCGACAGAGGCCTGGTTGCTATACAAACCAACAATGGCGTATTCCTGAGCTGGCGCATTTTGGCCACCGAAATGAATAATACAGCTTTCAATATTTACCGTGATTCAGAAAAGATTACCGATATTCCTGTTTCGGGGGCAAGCAATTATACCGACCCCGAAGGATCGGTAAATTCAACGTACAAGGTAAAAGCAGTTGTAAACAGAAAAGAAATTGATGAAAGCAGCACCAAAGTATGGGAAGACAATTTTCTTGAAATCCCACTAAAACTACCCGAAGGTTATGCCGCCGGTGATGCATCGGTTGGCGACCTTACAGGTGATGGCCAATACGAAATAGTGCTTCATGTTAATGGACGCGGGCACGACAACTCGCACCGTGGACTAACCGATGAGCCTGTATTGCAGGCCTACACATTAAACGGCACACTGTTATGGGAAATCAACCTCGGGAAAAACATACGCGAAGGTGCCCATTATACCCAATTTATGGTGTACGACCTCGATGGTGACGGCATATCTGAAATAGCCTGTAAAACAGCCCCCGGCACGAAAGACGGCACCGGTTCGTTCCTGAATAAAGGCCCTGCGGCAAACGACAACGACCAGGCTGATTATCGCTCAAAAAACGGAAGAAGCGAAGGCAGCATCATTGCCGGGCCCGAATATTTAACAGTATTCAGCGGACAAACAGGCCGAGAACTGGCCACTACCAACTACATCCCTGCACGGATTGATGGCACCACCGAATTTTCGCCACAAAAACTAAAAAAAACCTGGGGCGATAACTATGGCAACCGCTCCGACCGTTTTTTGGCCTGTGTGGCTTATCTCGACGGAAAACGCCCCAGCCTTGTAATGGCACGTGGGTACTATACCCGCACCGTCCTGGCCGCATGGAACTACCGCGATGGGAAAATTAACCATGTATGGACTTTCGATAGCAACACTCCCGGCAACGAAGCTTATGCAGGGCAGGGCAACCATAACCTTGCGGTAGGCGATGTTGACAACGATGGATGCGATGAAATTATGTATGGTGCCTGCGCCATCGACCATGATGGAACAGGCCTCTACTCTACCGAAATGGGGCATGGCGATGCCGGTCATTTGAGCGATTTCGACCCTGATCGCCCGGGAATGGAATTTTTTATGCCCCACGAGCGCAAAGGTCCCGATGCACCCGGTGTATCATTCCGCGATGCCGCAACAGGCGAAATTATTTGGGAACATAAACACCCCGAAGATGTTGGCCGTGGCGTTATGGCCGACATTACCAACGAACACCCCGGTGCCGAAGCATGGGCAATTTACGGACTGGGACCTTATAATGTAAAAGGTGGGCCAATTGAAGGCAAACCACAATCGTATAACTTTTTGGTATGGTGGGATGGCGACGAGCTACGTGAATTGCTTGATAAAAATTATATCGACAAATTTGGGCATGGGCGATTGTTCACGGCAGATGATTGCCGTTCAATCAACTGGAGCAAATCAACGCCCAACCTAAGTGCCGATATTTTTGGTGACTGGCGCGAAGAAGTAATATGGCGAACTAAAAACAACAAAGCCATCCGGGTTTATACCACAACCATACCAACGCAACGGCGCCTATACACCTTAATGCACGACCCCGTTTACCGCTTAAGCATTGCCTGGCAAAACGTTAGCTACAACCAGCCCCCGCACACGGGGTTCTTTTTGGGTGCCGATATGCCTGAACCACCTATACCTGAAATATATTTAACAAAATAAGCAATTTAGCCATTAACGAATTCACTGTTAATATACTGTATTTTAGATATTTAACCCATAATCAGTCGCTTAAAAATATTAATCGATTTTTTTTATTTGTAAGTCTACCTATCCGTCCATTTGTTGCTGTTGACAAATATGGCATGACAACCATGGTCGGATAGGTGGTCATTTATTTATTAGATTATAGCTAATTTAATTACGATACTTTTCAAAAAACATCCTCTTGTTTTGTGATATTAAAAATTTATTATAGTTTAGTATTCTTAAACTAACAAACCACCTCGTGCCACT
>JASMTI010000187.1:0-6336 GCA_041694375.1 Bacteroidales bacterium
CGGGGGCTTCGCCCTTCTTTTTCAACCATTTTTGAAGTTTACTATGGGAATTTTTGCCGGCTAAATTGTACAACCATAATTTTGGGCGTATCCCAAAATAACTTTTATTGGGTTGCGGGCGGACAGCCGATTCTGCTGCTTTTTTAATAACCCGCTTATTAATATTGTCTTCCGATTCCAAATTCACTTCAGCACCCACATAAAGCTTCTCGTCCCCGTGCAAATGCCTGGTGCCGGAGCACGCTGCCAAAAGAAGGCAGGCAAAAATTATAAGTATGTTGTTAAAGTGCTTCATTGTTTAAAAACGATTATTTTTTCATCGTGCTTCGTTAAAATCTCTTGCGTTGGGGCTTCTCATTAGCCTATAGTTCCATTAGCGCAGGCCGTTGGCCTTAATCTAATGACAATGATTCTTCATGCTATTCTAATTATCAATTCAAATTCAACCCTTTGACTCCATTTATTTTATAATCTTGGACTTTGTTCTTTGCATAAAACATCCCAATATAACGCCTGCTATAATCCCCCTTCGGGTGATTTAGGGGGCTTGGTTTCGGGGGGCTTTTTCCCTATTTAAAGATCTTTTTCCAATCATCAAAATCGCGTACATAAACTACACCAACACCAGTTTCAACCAATTGTCCTTCAATGGCCCCCTCGTATTTATCGTGCCTGAACCCTTTCAACCTGAAACTTCCATCCTTGTTCAGTTTATACTCCACCGTAACATCGCTGGCAATGTCGCTTGTTGAATTATGTTTGGCTTCTTCACCTTCTACATCCACGGTTCCACCAATCTGAACCGACAACCGTTCTTTAAACAGTTGCTTTTTTAGCCCGATTTCCACCTGCGTCCTGCCCTCGGGCTGCCCGCTTTCGTAATCATCGTACGATTGGATATCGAAATTCAACTCCATGCCGGGAATCACTTTTGAACTCAGTTGGTTTAACTGGGCCGATAAAAACTTCCCCACCGTGGTACGGATCATCGCCGATGGGCTACCCAGTTCTGATTCAAAGGGGTTTTCCTGTACAAAACGGCCCAATACCAACAAGGCAAAAACCTGTTTATTCAAACCCGATGGATCGTTGTTCAGCAAACTAAGTTTTTGGTCAACCGCCCCACCCATGATCCCCTTATTTTCGCGGGATAACTGAATTTCAAAACTAATTTCGGGTTGTAAAATTTTCCCGCGAAGTTTCAAAATAACATCAAATGGATAACGCTGCCTGTACCTGCCCTTTTCGTCATCACTTAAACCCGTAAGCTGATCGGCCATCAGGTCGTAGGGCGAAGCACGCACTGTATGCCGGGCGTTGATATTAATATCGGCATCCAATGGATCGCCGTTCCACACAATAGTGCTTCCACCATCAATGTCGAATTGATTTTTGATGATAGATTCAAGCGAAACCAGATAGCTGCCTTCGCTTATGTTGTATGCCCCCGTAAGGCTCATCATCCCGCTTGGGTCGATGCTGAACCCCAGGGCCGCCTCGCCCCTGACCACGAGCGAATCGGTTGATGCCGGGTCCATCAGCAACCGAAGCGTGGCCTCTTTATCAATTTCGATAACCGATGAAACATCAAAACCTTTAATGCCTGATTTTTGAGACCCGGGGGATTTTACCTGTGCTAAAATCGGGTTAAGTTTTTCGCCGGTACTGAACTCCACCACATCTTCGCCTTTGTCGGTAGTCAAACGGTCTTCGGGAACCACAAAGGTAAAATTTGAACCTTTTTTCATTTTCAACCGTGCGTTTACAACCGGCAAATCCATGGGGCCCGAAACATCAATATCACTATCGATAATCATCCGTCCGAAAAATTCACTGTTATTTTTGGCCGTGGTATTGAAAAGTATAAAATCATTCGAGCTTATATTAAAATCGAAATTGAAATTGCTGAATTGCTTCATTTTAAGTGTGCCATTGAGGGTAGCTTTGTTTTGACGGGGATCAGAAACGGTGAAGTTGTTGAAGTAAATACCTTCGTTTCTCAACTGAACGCTTTCCTTTTTCAACGTGATGCGGCTGTTTATAAAAGCAGGTTTCAAAACGGCGTTATTAAAAACCATTTCTCCCGTTATTTCCGGTCTGTCAGCATTTCCAACAATAAAAACATCGCCGCTTATCATTCCCGATGTTTCAGATATTTGCCCCATCGAAAAAGCTTCGAGGGTTTTCATCGTAAGGGTTTCAACCCGGGTTTTAATGTTGACAGAATTGGCACCGCCGTTGGGAATGTAGTAACCTTTAGCGTTAAGGTTATTCCCGTCGCCCTCTAAATCCACATCAATATTGAATTGCCCTGATGGTGCATTTTCAGCTTTAAACGAAAGATTACCTATAGGAAACCTCCTGAAAAACAGGTCTGAAATGCCTGCATCGGCAATAATACCATAAGAATTTTTCACGCGTTTTAAAAGTATATTTCCGTCAATTGTTCCTTTTACCAGACTGCTATCTTTGGTGATAATCCCTGCAACATCGGAGAGCATAAATTTTTGTATGTTTATGTTCAGGTCGTCGTTAAACTGCTTGTTAACCGAGGCGATATCAACCCGGCTTTCGGCATTGTTAAGCTTAAGATTGTGAACTAAAATTCCAGGCTCGCCAAATTCGATAAAATTACCCGGGGCAATATCCCAGCGTTTGTTCATTAAAAAAAATTCGCCAGGATCGAGCGCGAGTTTATAGCTATTGCCTTCCTTTGTAATGATTGAACTGATGAATAATTTCTTGAACATTTTTTCATCGACCGAAGAAATGGTGCTTGTTAGCTGGTTATCTTCCAGCTTCCCATCAATTAACAAATTAGTTATGCCCAATTGTCCATTAGAAATGTTTTTGGTCGAAACATTGAAGTTCAATGCTGCCACGTCTGAATTTACCCCAACAGAAAAATCTTGAATATTGGTCGTACCATAAACCATTTTACGAATATTGGCATCCAATTCAAGCTTGTTCTGCTCACTATCGAAATTTCCGGTAATGCTCCCCGGGACGAACTCGTTTAAACCGGGCAACAGCAAATCGGACAAAACAGGGTGATTTTTCAACTGTACCTCAAAGTTAAATACCGAATGTGCACTTTTGGTTGTTGTGGAAATAGAGTCTGAAACCGGAAAGTAGTTGTTGATAAAAGTACTTAGCACCCCCGGCAATGCAAGGGGTGAAATATTTCCGGCGTATTTCAGTCCGATTAGTGCACTGCTGATGTTAAATTCACTTTTGCCGGGTTCGTTTACCAATGTGGCAAGCAACGATTCGAGTTTATATGTGTTGTTACCGCTAACAACTACAATGTCTGAAATACCAGCTGTTCCGTTCATTTCATCAACTGCCCCACCCTGCAGCCCGGCTTCGGCAACAAAACTCATACGTACATCCTTATCGGCAAAATGAAGGTTTTGAAGATCGGCACCCTGCATATTTAATTTGAAATTGAATTGTTCATCACCGGGCGTAATATTTACCAAACCTTCGAGATCGAACACCGCATTTTTATCGTCAAGGCTTATCGTACCCTCAAATTGTTTACCGTCAACGGTGCCATCCAGCACAAGGTTTTGATAATTATACCCTTTGAGATATAGTTGCGTTGCTTGTGCTTCTACCTTTGCCTTCATTGTTTCCAAATCGAAGCCTTGACCGTTGGCTTTGGCCGTTAACGAAACCGGACCGAAAAAGAGCGTATCGTTCAGCAACTGTCCCAAATCGAATTGCTGCAAGTTTACAATGCCGTTGAAGTTTTCATTTGTATCGAGCTTTGCCGATAAGCCGGCATCGCCAAAGCTGCTATTCATCGCACCTTCAGCATTGAACGACTTAGTTGTTCCCTTAAAGGCAAGCTGTAAAGCGATATTGTCAGGAAGTTCAATATTTTCAGGGATAAATGCACCGGCCATCATTGTCAGGTCTTTTTTACCCGAGTGGATGGTCAGGTTGGGAAACCCAAAAATGGCGGTTTCCGTTTCAGGCAGTCCGGTAATGTTAAAATTGGTCCTGAGCGATGTGTTTTTACCGGTCTTCACGCTCAAATTTTTCCCGCGTAGATTGTCCACCGCACCGCTAACCTTTCCACTGATGCTTGTAGTGATTGTGCTGTTTTGAAAAAATTGATGCTCGTTCAGCGAGCGGTTAAAATATAGCACATCGCTGTTTTTAACGGTCATATCCCGTATTTCGAGGTCCAAGTTGCTAAAATCCCCTGACTCGATTAATTCATCAAGAGATTGAAATTCAACATTAAAATCAATATCAAAAGTTGAATTTGGGGTACTTAAATTCAGCTTATTGGCCGAGATGGATTGCCTATTCATCTTGAACCCGGCCGACAAGCGGCTAATTACAAACCCATTCTGATCGACAGCACTGAATTGCTGTACCGAAATTGTTGTTGAATCAGCATCATAATAAAAACTTCCGGCATTAAGCAACAAATTGTCAAAAGCTAAATAATTGGGGTTGAATTCGTTTAGCTTAACCACACCATTGCCCACTTTATAGCTGACAGAACTTTCGTCCATTTTCATGCCACCAACAGCAACTTTCCAATTGCTTGAAGGGGTGGAATTGTCAGGTCCGGGGCCTGCCCCGGGCGCGAAAGTGTGATAACGGATGTCGCTTTTCGATATGTTGCATGCAGCAAGCGACAAGTGTTCTTTTTCGAGATCGATAAAGCCATCTTCCATTTCAAACCGGTAAAAATCAGCCAAAACTGAAAGATACCCGACCGAATCGACATAGTGAACTGCAGCGTTGCTGAGTTGAAGTTTCTTAAAAGAAATATTTGGCATTAGGGCACCGGGGTCGTTGGTTATTGTGTTTGCCGTAGCCGTTTGTTTAACAATGGCCGTTAAGCCATCTAAAAACATTTCATCAATATTATAAACCGATTTTTCTAAATCAATGAGACCAACATCAAGTTCCGATTTTTTAATTTCAACCCTTACGTTCATTGCCGCATAGTTATCGTTGTACAAAAATCTGATGTTTTGCAGTCGGACTTTGTCGATACCGAACGTCCATTTTTCCGTTGAAACAGTATCGGTTTCCACCTGCGCAGTGGTGTCGCTGAATGCAGTTACCAGAAAATTGTAATTGAACCCGCTGTCGGTTTTGGAATTGTACAAGTTCACCGTGGCATTGTTGAGCGAAAAAGAGTTGATGGTTATTTTTTTATTGAGCAAACCGGACAGTGACATGTTTACCTTTGCCCGTTGTGCATAAACGAGGGTATCCTGCCGGGTATCTTCAAGATAAAGGCCTTCAACAACAACCGATTTTGGGAATGAAATGCTCACCGCATTGATTTCAACTTTAGTGTGGGTTTTGTTACTGATAAAAGTGGTGGCTTTTTGTACAATTTTAGTTTGAATGGAAGGAAAATTGATTAATACAGCCAATATTACAGAAAGTAAAATTACGCTAATAATAATCCAAAAAACCACCTTAATCGTTCTTCTTATCAGTGTTCTTGCCGAAATCATTTTTGTTATTTGCATTTTTGAGCTTAGTGGCAAAATACAATTTTTTTTATACTTTTTGGGGTTGAAAAGGTATTTCTGACTTGATTTAGAAATGTGAAACTAAAAAGCATTTATTATGGCTATCAAGTCGAGTTTTGAAATTCCAAGTTTGTATTGCAGGTTTTCAATCAACTCCTTTTCCTTACCTTCGTAAAGGAAAACATCATCATCGGTAATAATGGGGTATTTCTGTTTGAGTTTTTCTTTATTCTCGTCCCAGGTTACTTTTGGTATTTTATCCATGAGCATTCTTTTAGCTTAAACATTTTGGGTTAAATATGAGTTTTATTACCCTGATATGTTTTATACCTTTTTCATAAAAAGTTACATAATTCACAGTATGGATTTTATGTGAGCAAAAACTTTTTTACCTCAGCCCATATACCTTGCGGAAATGATAGCCATACGCCGCAAAGGTTATGGCATCAATCATCAATCCCGGCTTTCGGAAGAGAGTCCAAAACATAAACTTCCAATACTCGCGACGCCCACTGCTTGCAATACCGATAATAAAAATGGATTTAACAAAACCTATCAGATAATTCAATTGTACTTTACCACTTCCTGTTTTGGGGCGCCTGTAATTGTTTAAAAACTGGCGTATTCGCTGATAGTAAGGTTTTGGAGAATAGATTCCGGTGATTATTCTTTTATAACCATTAAGAAGTTCTTTGCGGTTCATTTTCGGGATAAAATTCATCGAGGCATCTGTATTATTGCCCGATGATTCAATGGTGAGCCGGTTTTCGGCTTTAAGTTGCTGATAAAGCTTTGTGTTTTTCGGTGCATTTAACAATCCCAC
>JASMTI010000188.1:0-15863 GCA_041694375.1 Bacteroidales bacterium
AACTCTATCGAATTCACGCCTATATATTGTTTTCTATTTTCCACGCCACAAAGGTAGCGCTCTTCTCTATATTAACAGCGACTTATGCGCCTATACCAAAAACTTTTAATACTTCAGAAGTGCCATAAGAATGTTGTACTTGTTATGGGGGGTCGGCAAAAAAAAGCGGGTTATCGTTTTGATAACCCGGCTGTTCATAGTTTAGTTAGATCAGAAAATAGATGATGGTTTAAAGAGAAAAGGAAGATTATGATGTTTTAAATAACATTCAATAATCATCTTTCTTAAATGCATGGCTAATATAGGATTATTTTTTAAAACAACGAAAATATAAATGTGAATTTTATCCCTCAATATCCCGTTGCAAACGTTTTCGATAAAACATTTAACCTTCTATCGCATTGTTATTTAAACAACTGCGGGTTTGATTTTTTATTCATTATGGTGGAAAAAAATAAATAAAATGTGTCATTTTTTTGTATAAAATCGAATGAATTGAGTATTTTTTCTGACTTTTGAACAAAATTACCGAATAAATATTCACTTTTTCGTGTTTAACATTTAAAACATAGGTTCAAAACAAAATGGCACGTTTTGATTTTGACTGATTTTTCGATATGGATAAATTTTTAAAAGATGTAGCCGGATATTTTTTTCAAAAATATAATAAAGAACTTCACTCATATACTCTGGTGTTCCCTAACCGTCGCGCTGGTTTGTTTTTTCAAAAATACCTGAGCGAAATTGTTGATAAGCCCGTATTTACCCCGCGAATTATTACCATCTCAGAGCTTGTTGGCGACCTGTCGGAATATCAGGTACTTGATTCAGGGCAGTTAATTATTGAGTTATACCGTGTGTTCAGGAAAGTAACCGGGAGTAATGAAAACCTCGATGATTTTTATTATTGGGGAGAGATGATGCTTGCCGATTTTAACGATATTGATAAATACCAGGTTGATGCCCGTCAATTGTTCAGTAATATTGAATCGTTGAAAGAGATTGATAATGGTTTCGATTTTCTGACTGAAGAACAACTCAAATATTTATCAGCTTTTTGGGTGAGTATTCTCGAAACCAACAGTTCTGAAACGAAAGAACGCTTTCTTCATTTATGGAAAAATTTATTTACAATATACGAACAATTTAAAAAGAGCTTGTCGGGAAAAGGTTTTGCTTATGAGGGAATGGTGTACCGTGAGTTGGTTTCTGGTTTATCAGGTTTGCCTGACAATGCTATACCTGAAAGAACTGCATTTATAGGTTTTAATGCCCTCAATAATTGTGAACTTGACATTTTTGAGTTTTTTAAGGTAAATGCTGAATCGTTGTTTTTCTGGGATTATGACGATTACTACATGGAGATGCCCAACCATGAAGCAGGTATGTTTTTGCACGGTAATATAAAACGTTTTCCCATGCCTGTAGATTTTTCATTTACCTCAAATCAGTTTTCACAACTTAAATCAATTGATGTGGTTTCGATACCCGGTTTTTCGGGGCAGGCTTCGTTTGCAGCTCAATGGATAAGTAATCTTGGCGATAATAAAAACGGACGTTTTGATAAAACCGCGGTTGTGTTGTGCGACGAGACATTGCTTTTGCCCTTTTTAAATGTTGTACCTGCCGGTATTGGCGATTTTAATGTAACCATGGGCTTTCCGGTAAAAAGTTCGCCGGTTTATACTTTAATAAAGGGGCTTGTAGATATTGACCGGCATAGCCGAACCGATAAAGAAGGGCAAATTTTGTTTTACCATCGCAACATCATGGCAATACTCAACAACCCCTTAATAAAAATTTTGGTCGCTGATTTTGTTGACCAGCTAAACGATAGAATTGTGAGCGAAAACCTGGTTTATTTATCATCAGGTGATTTTTCAGAAAATGAATTTCTTTCGTATGTTTTTCAGTTGCCACAATCACCCGGTCAATGCCATGATTACCTTTTACAAATTATCAGGCGAGTTTTTGCAGTAGTAAATGATGATGAATCATTAATCAAAGAATCATTGTACCAGTTGTACCTGTTGATTAATCGTATGCATGATGCATTTGTTGTTGATGGTGCCGATGATGTTGAGATATCCAAAAGGTTGTATTACCAGCTTTTGTTGAAGCAGCTCGAAAGGGTAGCTATTCCATTCGAGGGTGAACCTTTATCGGGGATGCAAATTATGGGATTTTTGGAGACCCGCAGCCTCGATTTTGATAATTTAATTCTATTGGGTTTTAATGACGACAGGCTTCCGGGTGCATCTAACCAGCATTCTTTTATACCGTATTCGTTAAGGCGAGGTTTTGAAATGCCGGCAACAGAGCACAAAAATGCCATGTATGCTTATTATTTTTACCGGCTGGTACAACGGGCAAAAAACGTAACATTGGTTTACGATTCCCGTGCCGACGGGATGTCGCGTGGTGAAGTCAGCCGTTTTGCCACACAGTTAAAATACGAAGCTAAAAACCTTGCGTTAATTGAACGGCAGGGCAGTTTTAATTTTGAGCCCCCGGGGGTTGACGAAATTGATGTTAAGAAAACCGGTACTTTGCTAAAACGCATCGAAAACTATTTGAAAAACACCAATGTTTCGCCCAGTGCCCTGAATGTTTACATGGATTGCCGGTTGCAATTCTTTTTTAAATATATCGAAGGTGTAAAAGAACCCGACGATGTTCTTGAGGATATTGACAACCTCGTGTTCGGGCGTATTGCCCACCTGGCACTTGAGGAGTTGTACAAGCCTTTTGAAGGGAAGGAAATAACACCTGATATTATTAGTCACCTGTTGGTTGATAAAAAGAAGATTAACAGCAGCCTGAAAACAGCCCTCGAAAAAGAGTTTTTCAAAAAAGGGAAATTTAACCTGAACGGACGAAACCTTTTGGTGTTTGATATTATTAAAAAGTTTGTGGTGCGGGTACTCAGATATGATAAAACCATAGCACCGTTTAAATTACTCTCACTTGAGAAGAAATATTATAATTCAATGAAGGTTGAATCATCCGGGCAGGTTATTACAATTAATTATGGTGGCTCGGTTGACAGGCTCGACAGGATAGATGATAAGATAAGGGTTGTTGATTATAAAACAGGAAAATCGGATAATGTAATAAAAAAGTTCGACAGGTTGTTTGAAGGCGATAGGAACAAAGCAGCATTTCAAACCATGCTGTATGCAGATGCTGTTGAACATGAGTTAAAAACAGATTTGCCTGTGCTCCCGGCAGTTTATGGTGCCCGAGCAGTTTTCAGGAACGATTTCGACCCTTTGTTTTATACCAGCGATGGCAAAATGATTTTTCAGTCGAATGCCGATATGTTCAGGGAGAAATTAAAAGAATTGTTTGAAGAAATATTAAACCCTGATGTTGCCTTTTCGCAGGTTAAAAATCCACAGAAATGCACATTTTGCCCTTATAAAAATATTTGCAACCGCTAATGGGGGGCAAGTAAATTTCTATTTTTCGGTTAGCTTAAGCCACCCGTTTTCTTCAATTTTACGGTAGTAGCACGAAGTATGTGGCTCACCGTTTTCGCGTTTGGCATGGCAAGCTCCTTTACCTTCGGGGGTTACTAAAAATAAAAATGAATTTTGTTCGCAGTTTACCCGTATTTCGTTAACACGTAACAAATCGCCGCTGGTTTCGCCTTTTTTCCAAAGTTGGTTCCGGCTCCGGCTCCAAAAGGTAGCATAACCACTACGCAGGGTTTCTTCAAAAGCTTCTTTGTTGATAAAAGCTAATATGAGTACATCTTTAGATTGCTTGTCTTGTGTTACAACCGGAAGAAGGTTTTTACCATCTGCACCAAAATCAACCTCGAACTTGTTGGTGTATTCTTTCGACATTGTTAAAACTTTATAATGATTGTGCAAAGGTAGCATTTTAAACAATTCTTTTTTCTGTGTTTTTTATTCTTGTTTGTAGCCCATGTTGCAACAATATTTCATATTTTAGCTTGATTTGGCATAAATACTGAAGCTGTTAATATGAACGAACAAATAAAATTAGTAGGTGTTGACCTGGATGGTACATTGCTAACTGATAATAAAACAATTTCGGATACAGACATAAAAACCCTGCAGATGCTGGGTACGAAAAACATTATCAGGGTAGTGGCAACCGGGCGAAGTTTGTTCAAAGTGAAAGAAGTATTGGCCCCCGAAGTTCCGGTTGATTATGTGGTTTTTTCTTCAGGTGGTGGGGTTTACGATTGGAATAGCGGTAAAATTTTGCAGAGTGAGCATTTTGATTCTTCAATTGCAAAAAATGTATGCAAACACCTGTTAGATTCCAATTATAACTTTTTTGTTTACAAACCTATTCCCGATAATAATTTGTTTTATTACCACCGAGGAGCTGGAGAATGTCGCGAGTTTAACAATTACCTTGAGCGTCACAAACATAATTTTATGCCGCTTAACGATTGCGATAAGCCTATTGAAACTGGTCAATTCATGGCGATTGTCCCCAATAACGATGAATTATTTGAACGTTTGAAAAATGAAATTCATGCCGATTGTAAAGGTGTGAGGGTAATAAGGGCAACCTCGCCTGTAAATTCAATGTTTACATGGATTGAGATATTTCCCGAAACGGTTTCAAAAGGGCATGGGCTGAAGTGGATTTGCGACCGGCATAAAATTGAGTACGAAACCACCTTGGGGATTGGCAACGATTTTAACGATTGGGATATGTTTGAGTTTGTTGAATTTCCTTTCCTGTTGAAGAATGGTGTCGATAATTTAAAAAAGATATATCAATCGGTTGATACAACCAACAACGAAAATGGATTTACAAGTGTTGTTAAGTGGATGTCACTTATTTGATAAATATTTTTCAGCTTTTTCAATTTCACCGGGTTTGCCAACATCAATCCAAAAAGGCGACATGTCGTAAAAACCCATTATTTTTTGGGTTGAAGCTAACCTGAGATAAGTTTCGATAACCGAAAACTTCCCGGTTTCTGTAATCAAATCAAAAAAATGGGGAGACAGTACCTGGATTCCGCTAAAGGCAAGTTGGGTTAAATCTTTTTGCTGTTCCCTTGCCATCTTCACTTCATTGGTTTTAATGTTTTTCCAGCCTGTAAGTTCCATTTGTTTATTAAATAACAGATAGCGGCTTGTTTCTCTCTTTCGTACAGCCAGTGTTGCAAGTGCATTTGTTTCGGTGTGGTGGCTGATTAGTCTTTTCAAGTTGATGCTTGATATAATATCTACATTTAGGGCAACTACGGAAGAATTGCCCTTCAACACCGGAGCGGCTTTTTTTAAAGCCCCGCCGGTTTCGAGCAATTGGTCACGTTCATCAGAAAACTGTATGGAAATTGGATAGCTGCTTTTTTCGATGTGTTTTACGATGAGGCCACCAAAATGATGAATATTGATTACGATTTCATGAATCCCGGCATCAATGAGCTTTTCAATGGCATAATTAATTAACGGTTTTTCGTTTACCGCGACTAATGCTTTAGGTATATGGTTGGTAATTGGTTTTAGGCGGGTGCCTAAACCAGCTGCAAATATAATGGCCTTCATCTGGTTTGATTTTGAAGGCTAAAATACGAAGAAACCCGAAAATATACTAATATTCCTAAACCCTTTGCAATTGCGGGTTATTTTGCATTTTCCACATTTTTACAACTTTTTTAATTTTCTTTTTATTCTTTTTCTTCGAAATTGATGCAGTGGATTTCTCTTTGATTTTAAAGAACGAAACCATTTCAATTAACGATTGGGCTTGTCTTTCCAGTTCATTTGAGCCGGCAGCCATTTCCTGCGAAGCAGCTGCATTTTCCTGGCTGATGTTGTATAATTCGTAAACTGAGTTGTTAACCTGTTGCGTCCCCAATTCCATTTCTTCACTTGAGCGTGTAATGTTTTTTACATGTTGCGAAGTTTGGTTGATGGGGTTAAGTATGTTGCCCACCATGGCCGCCATTTTTTTGGTTTGGGTTGTATTGTTTGCTGTATGTTGGTTTATCTCTTTTGCAGCATCTTTACTAATTTGTGCCAGCCTTTTTACTTCTTCGGCAATCACATGAAATCCTTGCCCGTTTTTTCCGGCACGAGCTGCTTCAACAGCGGCATTTAGTGCCAGTATGGTGGTTTGATTGGCAATGGTGTTAATAATCTGCACCTTTTCATCAATCAGTTTACCGGTTTCAAGTGTTTTTTCGGTTTGTTTTTTCACATCATTTATTGCCAATATTACATCTTCGGCAATTGTATTGGTATTACGTGCATTTTGTGTGTTTTGGCTGATATTTTGGCTGATTTCTTCAATAATCGAAGATATTTCGTCGATTGAGGTTGCCTGGTTATAGGCTCCTTCTGAAATCTTTTTTGACGAATTGGCGTATTCAACACTTGTTTTTGCGAGATGATCGGCGTTTTCATATATGCCTGAAATGATTTCTGTTAAGCGCTCGGTCATTTTTACCACCGATTTCATCATGCCCCTGTATTCTTTAGAATTTTCAATATCCATTTTTAAGTTGCCTTTAGCAACATTTTTAGCTATTAAGGCTACTTCTTCGGGTTCGCCTCCAAGGGTTTTTAAAGTACTGTACATGATGAAAAGAGCCAGGGTTATTGAACTAATGGTGCAGATAATTATGAAAATTATCAGAAGCCTGATGGTCTTATTAATGTATTGGTCTGTTTTTGCGGCGATAAGTTGGTTAAGTGAAGTTACTGCTGATGTGGCTTTCTGTGATAATTCATTTAATGAGGATGTTAAACCATCATTTTGGGTCAGGCCAATTTGCTTGTCTGCTTCAATAAGTTTAAAAAAAGTGTCTTTATAAGTGTTGAGTAAATTTGATAGCTTTTTTTTCTTTGCTGGTGCAATTTGTGCATATTTTATCGATTGCTCAAAAGTGTATATTTCCTTTTCAAATTTTTCTTTGTACGAAATATCCCTTCTTAGCAGGTAATCTTTTTCGTGTCGTCTGAGCATGAGCATGTGAACATTCAGGGCTGGCATGTTCATTGAATTTATTTCGTGCTCAACATTGTGAATTGCATCGCGCATTTTACCCACCATACCCCAGTCTTTAAACCCGAATTCCTTTTTTTTAGATTGGAATTTTTCAAATTGCTTGTTGTAATCTGTAAGGTTTTTCAGGGTGTTTGCGACTTTTGATGCAGCGTTTATTTCGCTTATAAAAGAATTGGATTGTAGGCTGTTGGTAATAAACAAAGCTTCATTTAATGCATGGTTAAAGTTGTTAATATTTCGACTTTGACCATTTTTAAAGTAGCGTTTTGATGCGAGGTCCCAGGTGAGGTACTTGTTTTCATGATTTTTTAGCTCCAGTGTCAAGCTTTTTAAATTTTGGACACTGTTCTCGGTTGCGGATATTCTTCTAATCTTTTGAAATGAAAAGAATGTATAAACACCGATTATCGCGAATGTTAAGGTAATAATTGAAAAAAGTAAAATGAAACGGTTTTTAAATCTCATGATTGTGTGTTTTTTTCTCCACACAAATTTATATAGTCGGTTTATCTATTATTTCATCAAAAGGTTATTATAAGTATAAAAAGAAGCTATGGATTGTTAAATGTTAAATACAGGTAAAATCCTGTTTTATTTTGAAGATTGTAGTAATACAGCGAATTAGAACGATAAAGAGGGAGGATGTTATTTTACCGATAAAATTGCGTTAAAAAAAAGTGTCGGCTTCATTTGAAACTGACACTTTTTAGCATGCTATATTCTTTTTAGTGTATTGTTTTATTCATTAGCAGGATTCTCTTCAAATGATTCGTCTTCATCGTTTCCGGCCTGGAAGAATGATATTGTTTTCTTCAGCTTATCTGCCAATGTTGATAAGTCGCTTGAAGAGTTTGCCATATTTTCTGAACTATAGGCATTTTGTTGTGCAATATTGTTCAGCTGTTGAATGGCATTGTTGATTTGATTGATACCTGCTTCTTGTTCGCTGCTGGCGAGTTTAATGCCCTGGACAAGCTGGGCAGTTTTTTCAATTTCTGGGACAATACCTTTTAGTTTGATGCTGGCTTCATCTGAAGCAACAACCGTTTCCTGCGAAACCTTATTGATAATCTCAGCTGCTTCTTTACTGCTGTCGGCAAGGCGTTTAACTTCAGCTGCAACAACGGCAAACCCGCGTCCGTGTTCTCCGGCACGTGCAGCTTCAACGGCAGCGTTAAGTGCCAGTATGTTGGTCTGGAATGCCAGGTCTCCGATAAAACCAATTCTTTCTATAATCGCGTTAAGGGATTTTGAAGCCAAATCAGTTGCGCTATTTCCTTCGCGGATGCCTTCAACCGATTGAATGGCAATTTTTTCAGTACTACTTGCATTTTCGGCATTTTGCAGGAAGTTTGCATGTAGTTCTTCAATTGAACTGGATATTTCTTCGGTAGTTGCTGCCTGGTCGGTTGCAGCTTCACTCAGTTCAGTTGCATTCTTATTCATTTTCTGACTGGAAACAAAAATATTCTCGATGCCATTTGAAATATCTTCAACAATAAATTTCAACTGGTTGTTCATTCTGTTAAGGGCTGTCATTAGCTGGCCAATTTCATCTTTTCTGGTCACATCTTGTTGTCGGTGAAGGACTCCATTTGAAATGTTTTGTGCAATTTTCAGCCCCATATTTATTGATCGGGTTATTGAAGTGGAAATAAGATAACCGAGGATTATACCAATAATGATGATTACAACCATGATGGCCACTAAAAATACTCTTGAACGAAGTATAACCCCATTGGTATCTTCGGTCATTTCTGTAATCTGGTCAACACCAACATCGGCCAGTGCGGTGATATCAACTTTAAGCAGGTCTTCTTTTTCGTTTCTTTTTAATTCAACAACACGTGCTTTTTTGTAACCACTGATTAATTCGTTTGCTGAGTTTATTGCAGAACGTGCTTTTGTGAGGTTTGATCCGCCTAGAGTATAAAGCCCGGCTTGGGCCCTGTTCAAAAATCTTTCAGCTTCATCTATATTATGTGGTTTTCTGTTGTTGATTGATTTTAAAATATGAAATGAAGCTGCATTAAGATTATTGACAACACTTGAATTTCCAATTGAAGTTTGAAGTTCGGCTAAATTATTGTTGAAGGTTTCTAGATTTGTGTTGTTTTTTAATACAAGGTCTTCATATTCAGAGAGTATAGTCTGGTATTCAAGGAATGAATTGTTTATTTCTTCTAAGCTTTCGATATCCAGGTTTGAGTCACCTGAATTTTTTGCTATTCTGATTAATGAACTTAGTGAATGAGAAAAACGGTCAATAAATTCTTTTGTGCGATTTAAATAATAGGGGTTCCGTATGTGGTCATAGGCTTGAGTATAAGTTAAAATTTCACGCCACTGGTTATCGGCCCTAACCGATTCGTTTACTGAAGGTAATGATTTGTTGGCCAGGTTGTTGGTTTCTACCTGAATTGTTCGCATTGTTACTATGCCGGCAGTACCAATTATGGCTGCAAGTATGATAAGAACTCCAAAACCAATTCCAACTTTTACCCCAATTTTCAGGTCATTCCATTTACGAATGGCAAAATGCTCATTTGAATTTCGATTATTTCCCCGTTTACTCATTTTATTATGATTAGTTTAGTTGTGTAAAAATAAAAAACGACATGTAGATATACGAAAGTATAAATTTTATCCTAAAATAAATTAAAAACCTCAATAATTGCATTAGAATGAAAAAAATAATTTGAATAAGTCCGGATTTAACAATTAAAATGTATTTTTGGTAATTGTATATAACACTAAGGTAATTATTAACCATGAAACATTCAATATTTTTTAGTTTGATATTATTTGTCGTTATTTCTTTTAGCGCTTGTGAAAAAAGTTCAGATATTACAGTTGGCTTTCTGATGCCTGATGGAGAAGGGTCACGTTGGCCAACCGATGAACAATATTTGAGAGAGGCTGGTATTAAAAATGGCGTAGAGGTCATTTCCCGCTCAGCTGCTACGGATGAAAACCTACAAATCTCTCAAGCCTCAGAAATGTTAGAGTCGGGCGTTGATGTGCTAATCGTTGTTTCGGCCAATGCAAACACAGCTGGAGCCATTGTGCGTGAAGCTCACGATTTTGATGTACCGGTAATTGCTTATGACAGGTTGATAAAGAACTGTGACCTGGACTATTTAATAACATTTGAAGGAGCAAAAATTGCTGAATTAATGGTTGACCATGCTGTAAGCAAGGTACCTGAAGGTAACTATGTTATGCTATGGGGCGACCCGGGTGATGTAAATGCTTTAATGATTAAAGATGCACAGGAAGAAATGTTAGAGCCATACATCCAACGTGGGGATATAAATATAATATATAAAGGTTTTGTGGATGATTGGAACAAAGACAATGCATATCATAAAATGTCGGAAGTACTAACTTTTACAGATAAAAAAATTGATGCCGTATTAACCAGCTACGATGGACTTGCTTTGGGGGCCTTGCAGGCTTTTAAAGAGCATCCGGAACAAGATCTTAAGGTTCTTACCGGACAAGATGCCGAATTGGATGCTATTAAAGCAATTATAGCAGGCGATATGTCACTTACTGTGTATAAATCAATAAAAACAATTGCTAATTCTGCCATGGATCTGGCAATTAAACTTGCGAAAAATGAGGATGTTGATAATGCAGGTACAACTGTAAATAACGGTCGTAAAGATGTACCTGCGATTATGCTTGAACCACAGGCAGTAGATGTAAATTCAATTCGCTCAACTGTTATTTCTGATGGGTATTATACTGAAGAACAAGTTTTTGAGTAGTAAAATATTTTGATCATAAAATCAAAAGGACAGGATATGCTTATTCTGTCCTTTTGTTGTTTTGTGATTTTTGTTTCCTATTTTCTTTTATCGGATTATCTTTGCGGCATCCAAATATTTATCATTTAGCATCATGCAGGAAAAAATATTAATTGTCGATTTTGGTTCGCAATACACTCAGCTTATAGGGCGAAGGGTACGCGAACTTAATGTGTATTGCGAAATTCATCCATTTAACCATTTGCCGGAGATTGATGAAAGTGTAAAAGGTATCATCTTGTCGGGCAGCCCGTTTTCGGTTCGTGACGAAAATGGCCCAAGAATTGATTTAACACCGTTCAAGGGAAAATTACCGGTTTTGGGTGTATGCTACGGGGCCCAATATATGGCACAGCATTTTGGCGGGAAAGTGGCAGCTTCCGATTCGAGGGAATACGGACGTGCCAACCTGAAAGATATTGACCCTGAAAGTGAACTTTTTACCGGAATGGCGGCTGGTTCGCAAGTATGGATGTCGCATGGCGATACCATTGAAAAATTACCTGATAACTATACCGTTATAGCCAGTACCGACGATGTATATAACGCTGCATATAAAATAGGCGGGGAGGAAACTTATGCTATTCAATTTCATCCTGAAGTATACCATACAACCGAAGGGAAACAACTGCTATATAACTATGTTGTAAATATATGTGGTTGTGAACAAAGCTGGACACCTGCTTCATTTGTTGAAACAACAGTGGCAGGGTTAAAAGACCAACTTGGCAACGATAAAGTTGTACTTGGATTGTCAGGTGGTGTTGATTCATCGGTGGCTGCTGTATTGCTGAACCAGGCAATTGGCGAAAATCTTACTTGTATTTTTGTTGACAATGGCCTGCTCCGTAAAGATGAATTTGAAAATGTGTTGGAGCAATACAAAGGCATGGGGCTTAATGTTATTGGAGTAGATGCGAAACAAAAATTTTGGGATGATCTTGCCGGTATTACAGACCCGGAACAGAAGAGAAAAGTTATAGGGCGTGATTTTATAGAAGTGTTTGATGTTGAAGCACACAAAATAAAAGATGTAAAATGGTTGGGCCAAGGTACGATTTACCCTGATGTTATCGAGTCGGTTTCAGTTAATGGTCCATCGGCAACAATAAAATCGCATCACAATGTTGGCGGATTACCCGAAAAAATGAACCTGAAAGTGATTGAGCCGCTAAAGTCGCTTTTTAAGGACGAAGTTCGCCGTGTAGGTAAGGAGTTGGGTATCAGTCCTAAATTGTTAGGGCGCCACCCATTTCCCGGGCCCGGACTGGGTATACGTATTTTAAGCGATATTACGCCAGAAAAAGTTCGCATATTACAGGAAGCTGACGATATTTTTATCAAAGAATTACTGCGTTGGAACTTGTACGATGATGTATGGCAGGCAGGTGTAATGCTGCTACCTGTACAAGCAGTAGGTGTAATGGGCGATGAACGTACTTACGAAAATGTGGTTGCACTGCGGGCTGTGGCTTCAACCGATGGGATGACTGCCGACTGGGTACATTTGCCTTATGAGTTTTTGGCAAAAGTATCGAATGCAATTATCAATAAAGTACGGGGTATAAACCGTGTTGTTTACGATATTAGTTCAAAACCACCAGCAACAATTGAGTGGGAATAAAATTGTCATTTTAATAGTTAATAATAAGGGGGATAACTTCATTGATATCCCCCTTGTTTTATGGTTAGAAGTCATCTGTGTTGTGTAATGATCTATTATTGGTTATTAAATTGTTCTTTTTTATCGGTTTAATTCATTTCAAATTATTGATTCAATAACCAATTGTTAACCAGAATTTAAAGTTATAAGATGAAATGTTTTATTGCTTTGTATCAGTTGACTATACCGATTCAAAAGGGATTATTATTTAAAGAATAAGAGTTGTAATACATACTTTAAACTTGAAATACATATTTTAATTCTAAAACAAATTCTAATGAAAAAAATGATTACACGACTAACATTTTTCGTAATCTTTTCAATGCTTGCGTTTTCTGCATTTTCGCAAGGAACCATTAAAGGAAAGGTTGTTGAGCAAGGAAGTGACGAATCCTTAATTGGAGCTTCAGTAGTGGTTGAAGGGACATCAGTAGGTACGGTTACCGATGTTAATGGTGATTTTTCTTTATCTGTTGGTGCAGGAGAAGTTGCTATTGTTGTAAGCTATATTGGGTTTAGTGATCAAAAATTTGAGTTAACCGTTAAAGATGGTGAAACTGAAGATTTAGGCACTATTGAAATGCGTGCTGGTGTTTCACTTTCGGAATTGGTAGTTGTTGGTAAGGGGGTTATTGACCTTGCTGATGACCGGATGACCCCTATCGCTTCAACTATTGTTGACCGGATCGAAATTCAATCAAAAGCCATAGGTAATGTTGAATTTCCTACAGTGATGAAAAACACGCCAAACGTATATGTAGCTAATCAGGCTGGTGGTTTTGGTGATGGACAAATGTTTTTACGCGGTTTTGACCAATCGAATACTGCGTTTCTTTTGAATGGTCAGCCTATTAACGGTATGGAAGATGGCAATATGTACTGGAGTAACTGGGCCGGTATGTCGGATATTGCAAACGCCATTGATGTACAACGAGGCTTGGGGTCATCTAAATTGGCGATCTCTTCTGTGGGTGGTACTGTAAACATTGTAACCAAAGCTACTGAAAGACAAAAAGGCGGTATGGTCCGTTTTATTGGTGGTAACGGAATGTACGGAAAAGGTACCGTTTCATACAATACCGGTCGTTTGGAAAACGGTTGGGGTTTATCTGTAATGGTTGATTATTGGCAAGCTGATCGTAAATGGGCCGATGGTACCAAGGGTAAAGGACAAAACTATTTCTTGTCATTTGGTAAAGTTACCGAGAAGCATAACTTCAACTTTTTGGTTTTTGGTGCCCCACAGTGGCACGATCAAAACTACTCTAAAGCATTGGGGTATTCTAAATATGGATATTACGACCAAGACGGTAGTGGTGGCGAAAACCCAACAATCGACGATATCTCTAGAGAAGAGATGCGTTATAACAGTAACTGGGGATACCTCGATGGAGAATATATGACTTGGAGAAGAAACTTCTATCACAAGCCTGTAATGAACTTCAACTGGGATTGGAACATAAACGAGCAGTCTAACTTATCAACTGTTTTATATGCTTCATTTGGCCGTGGCGGTGGTACTGGCGCTTATGGTAGTAGTAGTCAGTACTTAACATACGACTCAGATAATCAAATAGATTTTACTGCAATTAAAGCCAATAATGAAACTGTAGACGGAAAAATTGGTTCTTATGGTGCAACCGCTGCTTTACGTGCTTCAATGAACATGCACCAGTGGTATGGAGCTGTAACAAACTACAACATGGAAGTAAACAATAACCTATCTTTTAATGTTGGTGCTGATGTTCGTTTCTATAATGGTGATCACTTTCGTCAGTTAGTTAACTTGATGGGCTTAGAAGGCTGGGAAGATGGTTACGGACGTTTTGATGGTGCATTAGATAACAACGGAGAATATATTGTAAGTAATACTTACGATGCAAATCCATGGGCCGCTTTATTTAATTATGCCCCTGAAGAAGATCGTATTGCATACGATAACAGCGAATGGATTAATTACCAAGGCGCATTTGGTCAGGCAGAATATGCTAAAGATAAATTATCTGTATTTTTTCAGGGTGCCGTTTCAAATCAATCATACCAAAAAGAAGAACGTTTCAGTGCCGATCATGAGCGTTCAGAAACTTTAAACCGTTTTGGATTCAATGCGAAAACTGGTGCTGCATTCACTATTGTTGAAGATCAAACTGTATTTTTCAATGCAGGATTTTATTCCCGTCAACCATTCTTGGATAATATTTTCGAATATGGTTCAATTGAACAAAGATCTCGTAGAGTTGATAATGAGGAAATTACAGGTATTGAGTTGGGTTATAAAGCCCAATTTGGTTTGAGGACATTTTTGAACATTAATGCTTATTATACTAACTGGGCAAACCGTTTCTTAGGTTCAAGTGCCGAAGGTTATGTAACTTCATCTGGGGCCATTATTGACGACGCCGGAATCAGAATGTTTAACATTGGTCAGGTGCACCAAGGGGTAGAACTTGAGGCAAGCACTTATATCACTGATAGATGGAAAATACGTGGTTATGGTACAATCGGTGATTGGAAATATGCTGGAACTACTCCGGTTGAAATTCTAGACAATGACAATAACAGCGAAAAAGTTGATGAGTTTAATGTTGATTTAACCGGCACAAAAGTCGGTGAAGCTCCTCAAATGTCATTTGGAATTGGTACTTCGTACAGTGTGAGTGCTTTCCGTGTTTTTGTTGATTTGAACTATTATGATAATCTATATGGGTTTGTAGATGTTGAAGATATGGCCATTGCTTCGTTAAACAACGAAACTTATGAGTCTGAAAAGCTTGAGGGTTACATGTTGGTTGATGCAGGTGCATCTTACACTGTCTTCACAAATGAAGCTGGTGCTTTGAAAGTGCGTGGAAATATCTATAATGCCTTAAATGCAAAATACTTTAGTCGTAAGGATTCTTATGGTTATTATTTTGGTAATGGTACTACATTCAACTTTGGTTTGAGTTGGGAATTTTAATAATTTTTTTAATATAAAATAAGAGGCTGCCTGAAGATTTTGGGCAGCCCCATATTCTTTAAATTTATAAAAAAAGAGACTGTCTTTTCAGACAGCCTCTTTTTGTTTAATGGAGGGGGAAGGGAACTCAACAGTGCTTACGGGTTAAAGCTGAAATTGAGTTTTTGGGCAACACGTTCGGCTAATTCTTTATCGGCTTTATTGAAGTGTTGCAATTGCCTTTCTATAATCTCGTCACGTTTTGGCCCTTCAATACCATTCATTGAGCCAACAATATTGCAGACGGTGTTCTCACGTTGTTCATCGTTCATAACCTTACGGAACAAGTCGCCCGGTTGTGTGAAATGGTCATCGTCGTTTTCGTTTCTGTTAAATGTGCCGGCAATATTACTTTCAAGTTGCATGGCGGGCTCTTGGTATG
>JASMTI010000189.1:0-11519 GCA_041694375.1 Bacteroidales bacterium
GCTTTACGGTTATTATTCTGTTAATTGATTGCCACGAAAATAAAGGTTTTTTTATACTTTGGGGTGTAAATACATGATTTATCATAAATTATTATCTAAATTTACATGACAACTTTCTGAATTTTGATTTTCGTTAAATAAAATAAAAACACACTGTTATGAAGTACCTGACATTATTATTAGCCATTATTTTATTCCCCACCATTTCAGATGCCCAGGACGAGTTGATCATCAACACCGCAAACCGTGATGTTACATCGCTCAACGGACACTGGAAATACATTGTTGACCAGTACGAGTATGGTTACTACGACTATCGATACCGGCCTGCCGATCAACAACCTAACTACCAAAACAACCATGGCGCTTTCTACACCGATTATAAAGCAAAAGATAAAACAGAACTGGTTGAATATAATTTTGACCTTGCCGAAACACTTATTGTACCCGGATCGTGGAATGCACAAGAGGAAGAACTTTTTTGGTACGAAGGGACGATCTGGTACCGCCGCACCTTCGACTATGACCTGCAAGATCAAAACAACAGGGTTTTCCTTTATTTCGGGGCCATTAATTACGAAGCACATGTTTATTTGAACGATACCAAACTTGGCAAACATGTTGGTGGCTTTACACCTTTCAACTTTGAAATTACCGGACTGTTAAAAGAAAAAAATAACAGCCTGGTTGTTAAAGTTGACAACAAGCGCAAAAAAGAAGCAGTGCCAACATTGAATACCGACTGGTTCAATTATGGCGGCATAACACGCGATGTAAAGCTTATCGAAACTTCTGAAACTTTTATACAGGATTATCACATCCAGCTTGCCAATAACGACATGAAACAGGTAGCAGGCTTTGTAAAACTCAACGGGAGCAATAAAGCCGGGGAGCAAATACTTATAGAAATACCCGAATTAAACATTAAATACGAAACCATTACCAACGACAATGGAAT
Source organism: Bacteroidales bacterium (assembly GCA_041694375.1). Lineage (GTDB taxonomy): Bacteria > Bacteroidota > Bacteroidia > Bacteroidales > Prolixibacteraceae > Roseimarinus. The sequence continues at coordinate 959 of JASMTI010000189.1, forward strand.
GGCAAAAGTCAGTTTCTACCCTAAGAACATTGAATACTGGACACCCGAAACCCCTAAACTCTATGAAGTAACTTTATCGTCTGACGAATATTCGATTAGCGATTACATTGGCTTTAGAACCATTGAAACCAACGAAAGTGACTTATTGCTCAATGGCGAAAAGATATTCCTCCGGGGCATCAGCATACATGAAGAAAACGGCTCACGCGGCGACCGGGCTTATTCGCAGGAAGATGCGAACTTAATCCTGAACAGGGCGCAACAACTCAATTGCAATTTTGTGCGCCTGGCCCACTATCCGCACAACGAATATATGGTGAGAACTGCCGAACAGATGGGCATCATGGTTTGGAGCGAAATCCCGGTTTACTGGACCATCGACTGGCAAAACGAAGAGACTTATAAAAATGCAGAACAACAGTTGAGCGACATTATCAACCGCGATAAAAACCGCGCGAATGTTATCATTTGGTCGGTAGCAAACGAAACACCGGTTAGCGATGCACGAACTGAATTTTTGACCAGCCTGATCGACAAAGCACGCGAAATGGACGGGGCACGACTTATCAGTGCAGCTTTGGAAAAGCATACCGTATCGCACGACCCGTTAACCATCACCATTGACGACCCGTTTGCCCAATATGTTGATGTACTTTCGTTTAACCAATACATGGGCTGGTACGAAGGGTTACCCGAAATTTGCAGCCGCGCAAAATGGACAATCGAAATTGAAAAGCCTGTAATTATCAGCGAATTTGGTGGTGGTGCTTTATATGGTTTCCATGCCGATAAAGACACACGCTGGAGCGAAGAGTTTCAGGAAGAGCTTTACAAACAAAACCTGAATATGCTCGAAACGATCCCACAGCTCAGCGGTATGACCCCCTGGATTTTGTCAGACTTCCGTTCGCCCCGCCGGATGCTAAAAGATATCCAGGACGGCTGGAACCGTAAAGGACTGTTCTCGGAAAACGGTGAAAAGAAAAAAGCGTTCTACATACTCAGGGATTACTACATCGAGAAAGAAAACAAATAACTAATGCTATAAAAAAAGGTCAAAGGCAATACCGCTAATATTTTTAAAAACACCAGAGACCCCTGAGGGCGCAGAGGATAATTCTTATTGTCCCTGCGCTCTTCTTTTTTCTGGTGTGGTATTAATTTGTCCCAACAACCACCATCCCCCCATTTTTCCAATTACCAACATTTTTCCAATCTTTCCAATATTCCATCTTTCCAATATTCCATCTTTCCAACAATCCATTTTTCCACCATTCCATTTTTCCATCAAACCCCGCCGTGCTTTGCAAAATATTTACAGTAAGGCGTTAAGCCACAGCGTTCGCATTCGGGCCGCCGGGCCTTGCAAACGTAGCGCCCATGTAAAATCAACCAATGGTGCGCTTTGGCAACTATTGTTTCCGGAATATACTTCATCAATTGATGTTCGGTTTGCAGCGGGTTTTTGGCATTGGTTGACAAACCGATACGTGCTGCAACCCTGAACACATGGGTGTCAACTGCCAACGCAGGCAAATCAAAAATAACCGATGCGATTACATTGGCCGTTTTGCGCCCCACCCCGGGCAACTTTTGTAACTCTTTAACATCGGATGGCACTACCCCGTTAAACCCGCCCATTAAGGTGTCGGCCATGCCCACCAGGTGCTTTGCCTTGTTGTTGGGGTACGAACAAGATCTGATATACTCAAAAACCTCATCGGTTGACGCTTCAGCCAAAACTTCGGCTGCCGGAAAACGCTTGAAAAACTCAGGCGTTATCATGTTCACCCGCTTATCGGTGCACTGTGCCGACAGAATTACGGCGACCAATAATTCATACGGGTCGTTATAAACCAATTCAGTTTCGGCAATGGGCATATTTTCTTCAAACCAGCCCAGCACCTTTTCAAAACGCTCTTTTTTTGTCATGGTAATTCAACTCTAAATACTTTGCGGGTTTCCCCGGTAATCTTAAAACGGTCGTCGATACGCTTTCCTACCACCCACACTATTTTATTATCCGACAACAGCACCCAGGTATCTTCTTTTTCGGGTATCGAATATTTCTCATCAATTAAAAAGTCACTCAACTTTTTAAAACCTTTCATCCCCAACGGCCTGAAATATTCTCCCTGCTTCCATTTTCGCAATACAAGCGGAAAATTCAGTTTATGAAAATCTACAAGTGCCACCGATGGTTTTTTCTCAATCTGGTAATTACAATTATACTCGTCAACCCCTATTTTCATTTTGAAAGGCTCTTCCAACCCCATAGCATCTTTCGAAATATAATAATACGGCTGTTGCCCGTTATCTTTCAACGGAGTAATAATCAACTCGTTCCTGTCAACAACCAAACGATGCGATGCTGAGAAGAACTGTTGCCCCGAACCGCTTTTCATTGACACCCTGATTTCAGAAACCATTACACTATTAATACCAAACGGGCGCAACAATTCAAAAAGGAAAGTGTGCACAGGTTCAAAATCCCCAAGTTTATGGGTATCAATATACACCCAGTCCTTATCGGTCCTGACAACGGCCTTCCTCACTTCCTCAACTTTTGCATTATATACCTGTTCGGTTTGCCATAAATAACCGATGGTCTGCTGCAGGTTCTTTTTAAATGCAGGGTTCAGCCCTTCAAATTCGGGCAATATTCTATGCCGGATGGCATTGCGTTTATATTTAGTGTCGGCATTGGTGTGGTCGGTGCAAAAATCCAGCCCCTCGTTTTTCACATAGTGCTCAACATCCTTACGGGTGGCAAACAACAAGGGGCGTACAATGTTACCGGCTTTGGGTTTAATTCCGGTCAACCCCCGTATACCAGTACTGCGGGTCAGGTTAAGCATAAAAGTTTCAAGCACATCGTCAAGGTGGTGGCCTACCAATATAAAATCGAAATTGTTTTCGTCCCTTATTTTTTCAAACCAGTTGTAGCGCAACTCACGTGCAGCCATTTCAATTGACACCCCGTTTTCAGCCGCATATTCACGTGTGGGGAAAGAACTTAAAAAGCACTGCACCCCAAGTTTGTCAGCCATTTCTGTTACAAAGCGTTCATCAGCATCCGAATCATCGCCCCGCAAATTAAAATTACAATGTGCAATTGCATACCTGTTGGGCAGTCGGTCAACCAGGTGCGTTAGTGCAACCGAGTCGGCTCCCCCACTCACCCCCAAAAGCAGCTTGTGCGACGAATCGAACAGCTTTTCATTTTTTATAAATTCCAGGAAACGCTTGTACACCACAAATATGTTTAAAACAAATTACCTAACTTGCTGAACTTTCTCTACAATCTTCAATACCACCTCAACCGCATTTTCCATCGATTCAACCGGCACAAATTCAAATTTACCATGAAAATTATGCCCACCGGCAAACACGTTTGGGCAGGGCAGTCCCATATACGATAAACGTGCACCATCGGTGCCACCCCGTATAGCCTTAATTTTAGGTTTAACGCCGCACTCTTCCATGGCCTCTTTGGCAATATCAACCACGTACATTACCGGCTTAATTTTTTCGAGCATGTTGTAGTACTGGTCTTTCATGTCAAGCTCTACCGTTCCGTCGCCATATCGCAAGTTTAAATGACCGGCAATGCTTTCAACAAGGGCTTTCCGCTTTTCAAAAAGCTCGCGGTTATGGTCGCGTACAATAAATTCCATATTCGTTTCTTCCACCTTGCCGCTCATTTCCATTAAATGGAAAAACCCTTCGTAACCATCGGTGTGCTGAGGTATTTCATTGGCCGGCAGCATATTCAAAAACTCCTGGGCCACCAGCATCGAGTTTTTCATTTTATTTTTGGCAAACCCCGGATGCACAATACGGCCATTGATTTTCACTTTTGCAAATGCCGCATTAAAGTTCTCAAATTCCAGCTCACCAATCTCTCCCCCGTCGAGGGTGTAAGCAAAGTCGGCACCAAATTTTTTCACATCAAAAAAATCAGCTCCCTCGCCAATCTCTTCATCCGGGGTAAAGCCAACCTTTATTTCGCCATGCTTAATTTCGGGGTGTTGCACCAGGTACTCCATGGCCGTCACAATTTCAGCCAACCCGGCTTTATCATCGGCACCCAGCAATGTTGTCCCATCGGTTGTAATAAGGGTCTGCCCTTCATATTTCTTCAACTCCGAAAAAACTGAAGGGTCAAGTTCAATACCTTTTTCGGCATTCAATACAATTTTACCGCCATCGTAGTTATCAATAAATTGCGGTTTAATATCTTTCCCCGAAAAATCAGGACTGGTATCAACATGTGCCACAAAGCCCACTACTGGCACTTTCGCATCAATATTCGATGGCAAAGTGGCCATAACATACGCTTTATCATCCACCGAGACATCCTGCAAACCAATCTCCTTAAGCTCTTCAGCTAATTTTTTTGCAAAACCAAGCTGGCTTGGTGTACTGGGGTGCAAACCACTCTTCGGGTCCGATGTGGTTTCAATTTTAATATATTCAAGAAAACGATCAATAACTTTTGACATGTCGTGTATAAATTGGTTCAACGTACAAAATAAGCGAAACCATGAAAATAGGCAAAAATCATCGATAAAAATAATTTGGCGGCCTAAACGGTCTTCAGTTACAAGCTTACTTATGGCTGTCAGGTTTCACAAGCCTTCAAAGTAGCTCCCCCTGGTCGCTCTTTAAAGTCAGTTCAACCATGCCACCCATTACGTAAGGCTTTCCACTTCCGTCCTGGCCGTTAATCGGGCTGCAAAAAATGACACACTTTAATACTTGCACATTAAAAATACGCACATTATTTTTTATATTTGCAACACCATAAAAAATCGGGGCGTAGCGCAGTCCGGTAGCGTACTTCGTTCGGGACGAAGGGGTCGCAGGTTCAAATCCTGTCGCCCCGACAAAAACCTTCCTGCTTACTGCATGAAGGTTTTTGAAATATTTGAATCAAAGCCACAAAAAAAATCATTTTAACACAATGGAAATCAACGAACTAAAAAAAAGACCCGACACTGAACATAATAAAACGTTGAATAACGCTTTCAATCAATTCGACAAGCTTTTATCAGAATTGAAAAAAAAGGAAATTCCAGATGAAATTATAATTCATATTAATAATGGCATTGATCAAATAAACTCGATATCGAATACAGAAAAAGGATTGAGAAGACAAATCAAAAAAACTCAATCATATATTCTTAAATTGATGGAAAAGAATCTTAAAATTGTTACAAAAAACCACTACCGCAACACTTGGTTGGCGCTTGGGATGACTGCTTTTGGACTTCCGCTTGGCGCTGCTTTTAGCATAAGCATCGGTAATATGGCATTACTTGGAATAGGCTTACCTATCGGAATGGTTATTGGCATGGCCATGGGTGCCGGCATGGACAAAAAAGCATATGAAAACGGGAAACAACTTAACGTGGAAATAAAATACTAATCGCTAATTTATTTGTCAACGATTTCTAACTTTGACTGTTGTTGCCTGTTTTATAACTATACTTGGAAAAATATAAAAACCAGTTTTTAACAGCACAGGGTTAAATGATACTTATATTTGCCACACAATGAAATTATCAAATACCAAAAAGACATGGGGCATCATTCTTTTGTTGCTCATAATTATTACCAGCCTGGCCTTTTATCCTTCAAAGCCTCAAACTCCTATTCAATATTATGAAAGAGAAACCGGGGAATTAAAAACCGAAAAAATAGCCGGGGAAAAATGGCTGGTTTGGTTGTATTACAATCCTGTTGGAGAAGCAACATTGTGGACATTCGCAAAAAGAAAATTTGTTTCAACAATTTATGGAATAATAATGGACTGCAGTTGTTCTGCTAAAAAAATACCTGAATTTATCGAAAATTTTGATATCGATATGAGTATCGCCAAAAAACAGGAGTTCAACAATTTCAACGATTTTTTTACAAGAGAACTTAAAGATGGCGCCAGACCGGTTGATACAAACCCCAATATTGTTGTGTCGCCTGCCGATGGCAAAATTTTGGCTTATGCCGACATTAGCAATTCTGATTTTATCATAAAAGGCTTCCGGTTTGATGTAACTTCTTTTTTAGGTGACCCTGTCCTTGCAAAAAACTTCAACAATGGGGCACTGTTCATCATACGGCTGGCCCCACCCGATTACCACCGCTTTCATTTCCCCATAAGTGGTGAGATATTGCTCAGTAAGAAAATCGATGGTGATTATTATTCGGTTAACCCCCTTGCTTTGCTTGAAAAACCTGAAATATTTTTCCTTAACAAAAGAGAATATTCTATCATTTCAAGTCCGAAATTTGGAGATGTTATCATGGCCGAAGTTGGTGCCACTATGGTAGGTAGCATTGTGCAAACTTTTGAAGGGGACATGGTAAATAAAGGCGAAGAAAAAGGATATTTTAAATTTGGTGGCTCAACGGTCGTTTTGTTGTTTGAGGAAGATAAAATCATCATTGACCAGGATTTACTGAAAAATTCAGCAAAAGGGTACGAAACCACAGTGAAAATGGGCGAACAAATTGGCAAACAAAAACAATAAACATCTTACAACTTAACCATAAACATTGCTATTATAATCATAAACACCGCAACAATTGCACCGCCAACAAACGCAAGGGTAGTACCCCCGGCCAGGTAGAACAAACCAATTGTTACAGGTCCCAGCGATTGCCCCAAACGTAAAATCATTCCGTTTATCGACATAAAACCGGCACGTACATTAATCGGTGCGAAAGTCACCAGTACATTCGGGATGCTGGGGATAAGCATACCATGCGCCAACCCAAAACAAATTAACGGGAAGAACAACTGCCATGCCTGAAAAACAAACGCAATCGTTATCATCGATACTCCATATAACAAGAACCCAAGCTTAAATATTTGAAGTGGCTTCAACTTTCGTTGTATCCGACCAAGTTGCGACGAAGTAATGGCTGTTACAACTGAAAAAGCAGACATAATAAGTCCTATTTGCCAGGCCTCGAACTGAAAACGCTCTTTTAAAAGTTGAGGAAAGTAGGTAAGATAAGCACCATATAAAATAACAAACATGAGAACATTGATCAGGAACAGTCCCCAAACGGTTTTTTTGTTAATGTACCCCCACACTTCTTTAATATAGTCGACAAAAGACACCTGCTTTGTAGGTTCAGGATTGTTAAGACACCGAACCAGTAGAACAGCTGTTGGGATAGCGAGCAATGTCAATAAAAAAGGGAATTGCCACCCAAGCATGGCAAGTGCCCCTCCAACTCCCGGATACACAGCAGTACCAATACTCAGGACACTGGCATTATATCCCATAACCTGTGCCCTGCGTTCACCCGAAAACAAGTCACCAATCAGTGTTACATTTAACGACCCTAGCGGGGCACTTCCGATCCCCTGAAAAAACCGAAAAATAAGCAGCAAATACCAATCGCGGGTAAAAAAACAGGCAACACCTGCAATCCCAAATAACAGTAAAGATGGAAATAATATTTTCTTGCGTCCCCACTTATCGGCCAGCAGACCTGCAAAGGGTGAAAGAAAAATACCCGGCAAGGTAAATACCGTTATAAGTAAAGCTACCTGTGTTGGTGTTATATTGAATCGTTCAACTATTTGAGGCAAGGCTGGTGTAATGGTTGCTACCCCCATCACAGCTGTTAGGGTTATTAAAAATATGACGGTTAAATTTCGCTTGTCCATTTCCTTAAAATTTAAACGAAAGTACAAAAAATCGAAATGCACATAAACAATCAATATGCCTTCATTCTTTATTAAACAACCTGTCGTTACAAAAACATTAACGATTAAGCCATTAAGTTTTAATCGTTTGGTTTTAAAATACGTACATTATACCTTTAAATAAAATTGGGATTTATGATATTGATTAACCTTAAGGGCAACAATACAATTAAAATATTTATAGCCCTCCTGTTTGTAATAGCAACATATACAGATGTAGATGCACAACCCATAGAAAAGGACAGCATAAAACAGGATACTTCATTGCTGTATGTTTATCTTGACTGTCATCGCTGCGATTTCAATTTCATTCGGCAGGAAATCACCTATGTTAACTATGTCCGCGATCCGGTACAGGCCGACATACATGTTTTTGTTACCGACGAGCACACCGGCGATGGGGGGCGTATGTACGAATTTTATTTTATAGGAAAAGGACGATTTTCCGGTACTTCATTCGAGCGAAATCATATTGTAAACCGAAATGCAACTGATGACGAAGAAAGAAAAGAACTCACAAAAATACTCGAACAAGGCATAGCTGCTTACATGCTTCAAACCAGTGAGGGAAAGGACATGCTAATATCTTATGCAGAAACTTCGCAACCAGTAAACAGCACATCACTTCACGACCCCTGGAACAACTGGGTATTTGAGGCCTATATTGGCAGGGTCCAATTAGAAATGGAGTCGAACCAAAGTGAATTTTATTCACGGTGGGGAATTTTTGCCGACCGTGTAACTGAAAACTGGAAATTGCGGGTCAGGCCATATTTTAATCTCGACAAGAAAAAAATTCAAACGAATGAGAATGATGAACCCGTTGTGAGTACTGTTTTTCGAAGCGGACTGGATTCATATGCAATAAAAAGCCTGGGTAATCATTGGTCAGCCGGTGTTTTTGGCACTTATTTAACTAACAACAGTCGTAATATTAAACATGAATTTGACATACAACCCGGAGTTGAATACAGCTTCCTTCCCTATTCTGAAGCCACAAGAAGATCATTTACCCTTCGTTATCAAATTGGGTATACTTATGTCGATTATTTTAACGAAACAGTTTACAATAAAACACAAGAGTCGCTTTTTAAACACAAATTACGTGGTGATGTTGATATAGAACAACCTTGGGGTAATATTGAAGCTGGTTTTCTGGGATCACACTTTTTTCATGACATCAACAGACACCGCATTGACTTCTATGGGCAAATTTCAGTTAGAATAATTGAAGGTTTGTCATTAAGTTTTCAGACCGATTATACGATTGTCCGCGACCAATTATCGCTACCGAAAGGTGAAGCCACTTTAGAAGAAGTACTAATGCAACAGCGCGAATTGGCTACCAGTTATAACTTTTCTACCATGATTGCCATTACCTATTTGTTTGGTTCAAAATATGCCAACATAGTAAATACCCGATTCTAACTACAAAAAAGGACCTCCAATGGAAGCCCTTTTGCTATTATTAATCCTAAAAATTGCGCTACAATTTTTAACTTTCAATAAGTTGCGGCATATAACAAGCCAGGAGTCCCAAATATTCTTCAACAGATTTCTCTTTGGATGTTAATAACATTTGCCTGGTAAAGTTGTCATAATCTATCGCCTTCATTACTTCTTTTTTGTTCATGGTCCTCATTGAAGGATCTACCAAGCTGACACCGAACCCTTTTTCATCTTTCGAATATTGTACTTCAAAATCATTGCCACACCGTACAACAAAACAACATTTTCCGTTTGCTCCGGGTGCATAAAACACACAATACTCTTCAGAACTGTTTTCATAATTCAACTTCCATGTTTGATAAGCAACATTATCAATAACAACAATCTGGTCGGAAGCTGTTAATGTATACTTACCAAATGTAGTGTTGCTCTCGCCTTCAAGAAAACTCACAGATGAATAACTGCCAAATGTGACCATACTGGCCAATACCAATGCTAATAAAAATGTAACTCGTTTCATGACTATCGTATTTAAATGATTATTATTGTATTGTCACTTATTAAGACGAGAAAAAACATGTATTGTTACATTGTACCGGCGGGTTGTAGACAAACAACAGATAAATGTCGATTATCGGCATAAATAAACCGATAAACAACATACTTTTTTTCAATGCCAATTCCTATTTTTTTATAATTTCACAACGTATTTGATAAAAATAAAACAATAAAATGGCACAAAAGAAATTAAGTTACCGGGAGTCAATCAACGAGATTGAAGAAATTTTAAGCTCCATTGAAAATGAAGAGCCTGATGTTGATATCCTATCTGAAAAAGTTAAACGTGTTACTTATCTTTTAAAATATTGCAGAAACAAGATATACAAAACAAAGGATGAAGTAGATAATGTTTTGAAAAATATTGAAGAAGAGCGATAGTCTCTTTCTATGCTCAATCTTCTTCTTTCATGGTTAGTTTTTCTTCTTTATCTTTACTGAATACAGGCAAAAATTGAATTACGCTCTACAATGTTGTTTTTGTAATTCAACTCTACAAGTTGAACCATACTTTTTTCAAGATTTATTTTTGCCGTATATTTTTCAAACCCTTTATGTGAAAAAACAACATCATATTCCCCCTTTGACAAGTACAAAACATATTCGCCTTTTATGTTTGTTACGGTTCCGGTTTCTTCGCTCACAATAAAAATATCGGCATTAACAATTCTTTCACCCGTGTGTGCATTGGTAACTATACCACTTAATTTTACTAAATCCTGACTTTTTAATAGTAAAGGGATGCTTAATATTAAAATAAATAATAGAAAATATTTTTTCATGGCTTAACTATTTTGAGGTTCATGTTTAATACATCCGGAAAGTCATTTA
>JASMTI010000190.1:0-6752 GCA_041694375.1 Bacteroidales bacterium
AACCGTAAATAAAACGGTGAACGAATTATAGTCTTCAGGGTGGTTGTCCGATTTTAAGACGGAACACAACGAAAGGCCTATTATCATGACCTCATTGATCACCAATAATTCGAATGGCATTATCGACGTGAACACAATTTACGAGACCATTGATATGCGTTTGGTAAAATCGGGACAAGTGAGGGTGGTTAAAACGGACGAAGCTCAACGCATCCTTACTCCTTATGAGCTTGCCGGGGGCGAAAGTGTTGATTTTGTCATATCTTCTATCATTGAAAATAATCCTGATAAAGACTCATCGATTATATTCAAAATTTCTCTTTGGAGTGATAAGGCCAGGGAGCCGGTAATCGAAGTTGAAAATATAGTTGAGTAAACTGAAAATATAACCTTAATCAAATGGAACATTTTAAACCTACAGGCTACAAACTCCAATCGTTGTGTTGTAGTGCTGTATTCGAAGACACCGACTGGGAGTTAAGTTGTCCGCATAACCATGATCCGGCACTTATACGTGCTGTATACGACAATAAACAAATTGAAGTAAACACCAATCTTCCGGGGTTGTATAAATTTGCCAACTGGTTGCCTATTGACCGTATCCTGGAAGGCTCGGGCTCACCTATCACCTATAAAAGTGCAGGCTTGGCTAAAGAGCTTGGGCTCGAAAATCTTTTTATCACCTTTAATGGTTATTGGCCCGAAAAAGGAGCACATATGCAAACCGGTACTTTCAAAGAATGTGAAGCTTATTCGGTTTGTGCCCGTAAAAATAAACGACACGATAAAATAATGGTGGTTGCTTCGGCCGGAAACACATCCAGGGCATTTGCCAAAGTGTGCTCCGAAAACAAAATCCCACTTTTACTTTGTGTACCCGAGGACAACCTCTCGTCAATGTGGTTCGAAACAGAGCCTGATTCATGTGTTAAGCTTGTCGCAACCGAAAAGGGAACTGATTATTTTGATGCCATCCATTTGTCGAACATTGCTACCGAAATGGATTTGTTTTATCCCGAGGGGGGTGCAAAAAACGTTGCACGCCGCGATGGCATGGGTTTGACCGTAGTCTCTGCTGTTACAACCATTGGGCGGATCCCCGATTATTATTTTCAGGCCATAGGGAGCGGTACGGGAGCTATTGCAGCATGGGAAGCGAACTTACGTTTTCTTGAAGATGGCCGTTTTGGAAATAATAAAATGAAATTGATGGTTTCGCAAAACGAACCTTTTGTGCCCATAAAAGATGCATGGGAGGCAGATTCACGCGATATGCTGCCTTTTGACGACAACGATGCTCGTAAACAGGTTGAAATTGTTAACGCTAAAGTGTTGACCAACCGTCGCCCGCCATATTCGTTAATAGGTGGTCTTTTTGATGCTTTAAGTGACACCAATGGTGAAGTGCTTTCGGCAACCAACGAGGATGCTGAAAATGCAGCTCAATTATTCCTCGAAACCGAAGGTAATGATGTGACACCTGCAGCCGCGATAGCTGTTGCTACATTGATTGATGCGGTAAAAGCTGGCAAAGTAGAGAAGAATGCGACTGTTATGCTCAATATTACCGGAGGGGGGACTGAAAAATTTAAACAGGAACATGAATTGAGTTTTTTAAAACCTGAAATAATTTTCCCGGTAGACCCGGATCCCAAGGATGTGAAGGAAAAACTAAAAGAGCTGTTCAGTAAGTAACAATCTGTTGTTTTGTGTATGAAAGAGTTTGACAATTTTTGACTTACCCCCCCCCCCTCCCTGGCGCATAAAAGCGGGGGGGTACTCTTTAAAAATATGCTACAAAAAGCAACTCGAACTACCCATAACAACTTTCAATAACGCTCTCCAGCCAAATTGGTGGATACTGCCTTATGATAAGCCTGAATATCTTTGGCTTTCTTAATGTTTTTATAGGCTTTGTGGGGATTAGAAAACAGCCGGGAGAAGTATTCCCAGTAAGTTTTCATTTTTATCAAAATATGCCCGGGACCCGATAAGGCATCATGATAAGACTGAAAGAGTGTATCGTGAAACCGGCTGAACTGGTCTGTCCAATCATCAGGTAATTGATCTGTGTCCGATAGAATCATTTCTGCTAAAAAAGGATTGGCGATGATTCCCCTGCCCAGTGCCCAACTTTTGATGGATGGGAACCGTTGCCTCAGCTCCCTGAATTTTGCCACTGAATCAATATCTCCATTATAGCAAATTTGATGACTGGTATTGTTGATGCATCTTTGAAACATATCTAAATCAACTTCGCCTTTATAAAGTTGCCTGCCCAAACGTGGATGGATAACTATATTTTTAATCTTGTGCTTTTCCAGCATGGGCAGCAAGTTTATTATTTCATTGCGGTCCTCGTACCCCAGTCGCATTTTAAGTGATATACTAATGTCAGATTGGTCTGAAACCCTGGTCAACAAAGCATCAATCTTCTCCTTGTGTTTTAGCAAGCCGGAACCCAGACCACGTTTAGTCACCATCGGGTACGGACAGCCCAAGTTCCAGTTAAGCTCCTGATATCCCAACTCCTGAAAATATCTGGCCACAAAAAGAAACTCATCAGCATTATTGGTCATCACCTGAGGGACTAAGTGGCCCACATGGTTGTTTTCCGGCAAAAGATCTCTTTTATAGGAATTCTTCACTTCCAATTTTCCCGGTAATCTTATGTAGGGGGCATACCAGGTATCTATCCCACCAAAATATCTGTCAACTGCATTTCTAAACCTGTAACCTGTAAATCCCTGTAAAGGGGACGACAACAAAGTAAAATCCATAACCCCTAAAAATTAATAAATATCCCCAAAGGTACAATCATCATTGTCCAAAATCTTGTTGTGTGAGCCGAAAAAAGTTAAATTCAGGTGGTAAACCTTTTCCATGATTTTTTTGTATGTTTATGATACCAAAAGTTGAAATGAACAATAAGCTTGTTTTTCTTTAATTGGCCGGAAAATAATATATTTCGCCCAGCCCCCAAAGCACATAGGCACTTAAAACAAACCGAAAAACGAATTGTCATTTTTATTTAATGTTGAAAACCCTTTTCCTTTTTGGCACGGCTATTGACAAATTTATAAGTCACATTAATTGAATTTAGAATAAAGACATATTGTCAGAAAAAAATAGGAAGATTATTATATGAGTGAGCAAGGTTTAAAAGATACGAAGAGTTTTATATTCAGTGGAATGGGTGGTGATGATTCAGAGTTTGTCCCGATCATGGCCGATGGGGGTGAGGATGATCTGCTTGTGAAAAATATGCCAGACACACTGCCAATATTGCCACTTCGAAATACCGTTTTATTTCCGGGGGTGGTTTTTCCAATTTCGGTTGGGCGGATAAAATCGCTTAAACTGGTAAGGGAAGTGTATAAGGCTAACGGGGTGTTAGGTGTTATTGCCCAACAAAACCCCGATGTTGATGAGCCTTCTGCCAACGATTTGCATAAAATTGGGACCATCGCTAAAATACTCAAGATTCTGGAAATGCCCGATGGCAACACAACTGTTATCATTCAGGGCAAACAGCGCTTCAAGCTTCAGGAGATGATTGCTGATGAACCATACCATCGGGCAAAGGTTGAAAAACTTGAAGAATTTAAGCCCGAAGAAAATACCTCGGAGTTTAAGGCAATTGTTGAATCGTTGAAAGATATTGCCATAAAAATTGCGAAAAACTCTGCAAATATGTCGCCCGAGGCAACTTTTGCCGTGCGCAACATTGAAAACCCTTCGTTCCTGATTAACTTTATTTGTTCGAATGCCGAAATCAAAGTTAAAGAAAAGCAGGGGTTGCTCGAACAGGATGACCTTAAAGAACGGGGCGTTCAGGCAGTTTCTTATCTCGTACGCGAATTGCAGCTGGTTGAGTTAAAAAAAGATATCCAGTCGAAGGTAAAAACCGATATGGATCAGCAACAGCGCGAATACCTGCTTCAGCAACAAATGAAAACCATTCAGGACGAACTTGGCGGGAACCCAACTGAAAAGGAAATTAATGAACTGAAAGAACGTGCCAAGAAGAAAAAATGGAGCAAAGAGGTTGCCGAACTTTTTGAGAAGGAAGTAAACAAAATGTATCGGCTGAACCCGGCTGCCGGCGAGTATTCGATACAGCTTACTTATTTACAGACCTTGCTTGACCTGCCATGGAACGAATATTCTGAAGATAATTTCGACATGAAGCATGCCCAAGGGGTGCTGGATGAAGATCACTACGGGCTGGAACTGGTGAAAGAACGTATTCTTGAGCATTTGGCAGTTCTTAAACTTAAAAACGACATGAAGTCGCCCATTATTTGTTTGTATGGCCCTCCGGGCGTTGGTAAAACTTCGCTTGGCAAATCGGTTGCGCGTTCACTCGATCGTAATTTTATACGAATGAGCCTGGGTGGCTTGCACGACGAGTCTGAAATACGAGGCCATCGTAAAACATACATTGGTGCAATGCCGGGACGCATTATCCAGAATATCAAAAAAGCCAAAACGTCGAACCCGGTTTTTATACTTGACGAGGTTGATAAAATTTCACGCGACTTTCATGGCGACCCTGCTTCGGCATTGCTCGAAGTGCTCGACCCTGAGCAGAATTCAGAATTCCATGACAATTATCTCGACATTGAATATGATCTTTCGAAAGTAATGTTTATTGCAACAGCAAACACATTAAATACCATTAGCCCTCCGTTGCTCGATCGTATGGAGCTTATTGAGGTGAGCGGTTATTTGGTTGAAGAAAAAGTGGAAATTGCTAAAAGGCATTTATGGACAAAGCAATTGAAAAATCATGGTTTGTCTGACTACGGGCTTAAAGTGAGCAAGGGCGTTTTCGAATTTATCATTGAAAAGTACACGCGCGAATCGGGTGTGCGTGCCCTTGATAAACAGTTGGCCAAGCTTGTTCGCAAACTGGCAAGGAAAATTGCATTTGACGAAAAAATAGATAAAGTTATTAGCGTAGATACTGTTCAGGAATGCCTTGGTGTTCCGAAATATTTAAAAGAAAAATATCAGGGCAATGAGTTTGCAGGTGTGGTTACCGGTTTGGCATGGACAGCTGTTGGTGGTCAGATTTTGTATGTAGAATCCAGCCTTAGCAAGGGTAAAGGTCAACTAACACTTACCGGTAATTTGGGCGATGTGATGAAAGAATCTGCAATGCTGGCACTTGAATATTTGAAAGCTCATGCCGATTCGCTGAGAATCGACCCTGATGTGTTTAATAAGTGGAACGTCCATGTGCATGTGCCGGAAGGCGCAATTCCCAAGGATGGACCGTCGGCCGGTGTCACAATGGTAACCTCATTGGCATCAGCTTTCACACAGCGGAAAGTAAAGAAAGGTGTGGCAATGACCGGTGAGATTACACTGAGGGGAAAAGTGCTGCCCGTAGGCGGGATTAAAGAAAAAATTCTGGCTGCTAAGCGTGCAGGCATTAATGAAATTATCCTTTCGGGAGATAACCAAAAGGATATCGACGAAATAAAAGACATATACATCAAAGGGCTAAAGTTTCATTATGTAAAAACAATTGCCGATGTTATAGAAATTGCATTGTTGAAAACGAAAGTTGATAATGCCGTGAAGATAGATTAATATCATGTAAGATAAAGAAATGTAGAACAGGTAAGGCTTGGTTTGAGCTTTACCTGTTTTTTTATGCTTGAAAATTTGCAAGGTCAGATTCATAATAAGTTATGGTTTTTTTATTTAATGTTGCAAATTGCATAATAATGCACTATTTTGGCACAGGATTAAGATGGGGGAGTAATTTATTTATAGTATGAAAAGAGCAATTTTAGTATGGCTTTTATTTTTACTGTGTACTTATGCTGGGTTTGCCGGATATTCAGGTGTTGTAACAAAGGATGAAGCAAAAGTTGTAGCAGTAAACTGGCTTAATAGTCACAGCGAACATTTTTTTGATCAAAATGATGTTCTTTTGGTTGAAATATTACGTGAAAATGAAGGGGTGCCTATTTATCTTGTGCGTTTTAAGCATAAAGGATGGGTAATGATTTCGGGGACCAATAAAACCGAACCGGTATTGGGGTATTCAGCTTCTACTGTATTCAAGCAAGGACAACTACCTGTTCAGTTGGATAAATGGCTTGATGGCTTGAACTCTGAATTAAGCCAAGCTGCGAAAGAAAACTATGTGCCAACTAAACGAGCTGAAGAACGATGGACGTATTATAATTCATCCGATCGTGATGTACACGAATTGAAGTCGATGCAAACGACAACGGCAGGTCCTCTTCTTTCTACAACTTGGGACCAGGGGCAATTCTATAATGAAATGGCCCCTTTTGATGCTAACAGCAGTACGGGAAACAACCATGTGTGGATTGGCTGTGTGGCAACAGCCATGGCCCAGGTTATGAAATATTGGGAATATCCCGTAAGCGGAACAGGCTCTAAAAGTTATAATCATTCAGACTATGGCACACAAAGTGCCGATTTTGGAAATACCACCTACAACTGGGGTTCGATGCCAGATAATGTAACTTCACAAAATACCGAAGTGCAAAAGTTGAGTTATCATGCTGCTGTGGCTGTAGAAATGAATTTTGGACCCAGCGGTTCAGGTGCATCGTTAGGTTTGGCTGTTGATGCGTTTACGGATTTTTTTAACTATAACTCTACTCTTTTATTGGTTGATAAAAATGAATGGGACACTGAAATAGAATGGAAAGAAATGCTCCGTAGGGAGATCAATAACGGACGACCTGTTATATATTCTGGTT
>JASMTI010000191.1:0-2662 GCA_041694375.1 Bacteroidales bacterium
AATTATGAATAAAAATAAAAACATAAGTAAATCGGTTTATCTTCGCCAAAAGGCAGAAAAACGGTTAAACAGTAAGCAGCCTGATATGAAATCAGAATATTCTGAAAAGGATACGCTCAAGTTAATTCAAGAACTGAAAGTTTATCAAACCTGAAGCGGAAGGAAAAGGTATACAATTATCTGTTAAAAATGGATTAACTGATGGTTTTTCGATCGTTAATACCGATTCTGAAAAGCTGTATGCTATTTTGGTTAACCTCGTTAAAAATGCCATCAAATTTACGAATTCCGGTTTTATTGAGCTGGGGTATGAGAGAAAAGGGGACTTGCTTAACTTTTATGTGAAAGACTCTGGTATTGGAATTTCAAAAGAAAAACAAAAATCAGTATTTGAACGGTTTATTCAGGCCGATAGTTCAAACATTAAAGCTTTTGATGGCACGGGGCTGGGACTATCTATTTCAAAATCGTATACCGAAATGCTGGGGGGTACCATGTGGTTGGTATCAGAGGAAAGCGTTGGTTCCACATTTTATTTTACCATTCCGTACACAATAGATCGTTCATAATTTTCGATAGGAACGTTAAGATATTGTAGCATCGGGTTTTAACCCGGTGGTTAAGTTAAGGATGGAATCGAGGTAAGAGTTCCGTTTAGGAACGTTACATATAATCTTTTTCAAATAGTATTGTTTTTTATGATTTGATGAATGTTATATGCACCATGCCTACTGCATTCTTCTTTTTGTACACATCCATTTTCCTATGGTTGAAACCATAGGCTATAATATCATATCATGCCTACGGCATTGCCTTCATAAGTTCCGATAGGAACGTTAAGATATTGTAGCATCGGGTTTTAACCCGGTGGTTAAGGATGGAATCGAGGTAAGAGTTCCGATAGGAACGTTACATATAACCGTTTTCAACTGGTATTGTTTTTTGTGATTTGATGACTATTATATGCACCATGCCTACGGCATTCTTCTTTGTGTACACCTCCATTTTCCTATGGTTGAAACCATAGGTTACAATATTAAATCATGCCTACGGCATTGCCTTGATAAGTTCCGATAGGAACGTTAAGATATTGTAGCGCCGGGGTTTAACCCGGTGGTTAAGGATGGAATCGAGGTAAGAGTTCCGTTTAGGAACGTTACATATAATGATTAATTTTTTATATGTTTGCATAAACCATGATTTATAATCCTCTTAAATATAGCGCAATGGCAAATACCTATCACCAAATTTATATTCATGCAGTCTTCGGAGTGAAATACACAGGTGCAGTTTTAAACAAAGAATGGAGGCCTTCGATTCTTGGAACTTTTGGCAATTTGATTAATGAAACCGGTAGTAAGACAATTATTGTTAACGGCGTTGAAGACCATGTTCACTGTTTGTTCGGATTAAATCCTGCAAAATCAATATCAGATTTGATTAAGGAGATAAAAGCAAAAACCTCAAAAAGTATAAATGACAAGAATTTAACACCAAGACGTTTTGAATGGCAACGTGGTTATGGCGCATTTTCATACAGTCAATCACATTTGGATAACGTTTATAATTACATTTTGAATCAGGAAAAGCATCATAAAAAGCAAACATTTATTGAGGAGTATATTGAATTTCTAAATAAATTTAACGTGCCTTATGATGAACGATATATTTTTTCACCTTTGATTTGATTGTGATATTATATGCACCATGCCTACTGCATTCTTCTTTGTGTACAACTCCATTTTCCTATGGTTGAAACCATAGGCTATAATATCATATCATGCCTACGGCATTGCCTTCATAAGTTCCGATAGGAACGTTAAGATATTGTAGCATCGGGTTTTAACCCGGTGGTTAAGGATGGAGGCGAGGAAAGAGTTCCGTTTAGGAACGTTACATATAATCGTTTTCAAATTGTATTGTTTTTTATGATTTGAAGACTAATATATGCACCATGCCTACTGCATTCTTCTTTTTGTACACATCCATTTTCCTATGGTTGAAACCATAACTTGTCCCGAGAATCGGGAGGCTATAATATTAAATCATGCCTACGGCATTGCCTTCATATATGCACCATGCCGGTTACGTGTAAGATTAGGCGCGGTTTTCGTGCATCGTTCCAGTCCGCATACACACCGAAGTTGAAGCGGGGCAGGGGGCTGAAATTACCACTTCACCCGCGATTAATTTTACACATTATTAGCGCTAGTAGTTGTCATTTTTTATCTGTTTGTCAATATTTTAAACAAAGACTCATTGATGTAATAATTCCCTGTGCCAATCTTACTCTTTCTTAAAAGTCCGTCGTCTGCCAATTTATTTAAATAATTCGCTGCCGTAATTCTTGAGACATTCAAGTCATTTACTAAAAATTCAATTTTTGTATAAGGATGTTTGAAAAGGTTATTTAATAAATCTTGACTATAAAATTTATAATTATCTCGAAGTTTGTGTTTAAACTCCTGCATTAATTTTTTTATCTCATTAATTAAATCAATCGTTTCTCTTGACGTTTTTTCAATACCCGTTATCATGAAAAGTAACCACTCTTCCCAATGTTCATTGTCTCTAAGTTGTTGCAAAAGCCTATAATAGTCCGTTTTATGTCTGATTATATAATTACTCAAATAAAGAATCGGCAAAGTTTGTAATTCTTCAA
>JASMTI010000192.1:0-6536 GCA_041694375.1 Bacteroidales bacterium
GGGTTAAAAGCTTTGGCCTTGATTTGCTGTTCAGGCTCGATGGGCTTAGCGTTTTCTTCCTGATGCTTATAACTGGTTTTGGTATTTTTATTCATGTGTATGCCAATTCATACCTCGAAAATGACAAAAACCGGCCACGTTTTTTCGTGTTTTTGTCGTTGTTTATGGGTGCCATGGTCGGGCTGGTCATGTCGGGTTCATTGTTACTGATGTTCGTTTTTTGGGAGCTTACCAGTTTAAGCTCGTACTTGCTTATTGGTTATTACCACAACAAGGAAAAATCGCGCGATTCGGCATTGCAGGCTATGTTGGTAACCGTAATGGGCGGATTGTTTATGCTGGCCGGCATTATACTAATTGGCCATGAAGCCGGCACTTTCCGTTTTGATGAGTTGATGGCCAACCCCGACCTTGTACTGCAAAGCCCGAATGCAAACCTCATTTTTATCCTGTTGTCTATTGGTGCTTTAACCAAATCGGCACAATTTCCGTTTCATTTTTGGTTGCCCAACGCTATGGAGGCACCAGCCCCGGTTAGTGCTTACCTGCATTCAACCACTATGGTTAAAGCCGGGATATTTTTGCTGGCGCGCATTTCACCAATATTTAACGGGCTCCCGTTGTGGCATGTTTTGCTTCCGGCCGTTGGTGGTTTTACTATGGTCTATGGTGCAGTAATGGCCATTATGCACACAGATTTAAAGAAAATACTGGCTTACACTACGGTAAGTGCATTGGGCATAATGGTAATGTTACTGGGTATTGGCACTACAGTGGCTGTGCAGGCTGCCATGATTTTTGTGTTGGCACATGCCTTGTACAAAGGAACCTTGTTTATGGTAGCCGGTAACATCGACCACGAAACCGGGACCCGCGATGTAACCAAACTTTCGGGCTTACGAAAAAAACTTCCCTATACATTTATTGCCGCCGCTTTGGCTGCTATGTCCATGTCAGGGGTTTTGCCTTTTTTTGGTTTTGTAGCTAAAGAAATATTGTACGATGCAACTGCCCATAGTCCGGGATGGAGTTACCTGACCCTTGCTGCTACATTTATTGCCGGCGTTTTGTTTGCAGCCTTGTCCATCGAAATAGGCTATAAATTATTTTTCGGCAAAGAAGTTGAAACACCTAAGCATGCACACGAAGCCCCCCGGGGAATGTTGTTTGGTCCTGTGGTGGCAGCTTTTTTAGGATTAATTGGCGGCTTATTTGCCGAGCAACTGGCACAACCGCTTTTGCACCATACCTCCAATGTGGTTTTGAAGGTTGACAGTGTTTTGAAACTTACGCTATGGCATGGGTTTACGCTCATTTTTGGATTGAGTTTGCTGACCCTGGCAGCAGGTTGGGGGGTGTATCGTGTTCGTCATAAAATCAGGGATTTTTCCGGTCGTTTTAATTTGAATAACCTTTTTGGCCCCGAGGCTATATATAAAAAATTTATTCCAACCCTGTTGAAGATATCAAAGCAACAAACCCGCTTTTTTCAATCGGGCTTGCTCCGCAATTACCTGATAATTATAGCCATGTTTTTTGTAGGGATGGTTTTACTGGTCGTGGGCTTTGGTAGTTTTGATGTGCCTTTTGCCAATTTGTTTCACTCATCGGTAGGATTTCGCTGGTACGAAGTGATAGTTGTGGTTATTATGCTTGTAGCCCTGGGGGTTTTGCTAACTTCAGAATCAAGATTGACGGTTATTATAGCATTAGGGCTGGTAGGGTATGGTACTGCCATGATATTCCTGTTTTTTGGTGCCCCCGATGTGGCTATGACCCAGTTTTTAATTGAAACACTGACGGTGGTCCTTTTTGTTCTTATTCTGAATAAATTACCCAAATTTGTTGATATATCAACATCGATGCGGCGCAGGTTTATAACCCCGGCATTGCTTTTTGGGTTTACCATGACGTTTTTGTTATTATGGGTGCACCAGGGTGAAATTGACCCATCGTTGAAAGAATATTTTGCACAAAATAGTTACCTGCAAGCCAAAGGGCATAATATTGTAAATGTAATATTGGTCGATTTCAGGGGGCTCGACACGCTTGGCGAAATTACCGTGCTGGTAGTTGCATCGCTGGGTGTTTATTCGCTGTTGAAAATTGTAAAAGAAGATAAACCCAAGGTGGGGAAGTGATTGTGGAGTGATGGTCCCGATGTTTATCGGGATGGAATAATGGAAAGATGGAAAGATGGAAAAATGGAATGATGGAATGATGGTCAAATGGGATTTCATGACTTGTCCTGAAATAAGTTTACAGAAAAAGTAAACACAATTTAGGATTATGAAACGAGCATGTAAAAAATGACATCCAAGAGGATAATATAAAACATGCGAGTTCCATACTATGCCTTTGAAAATAAAAGTTTTAATAGTATGAAAAGAAAAGTCAAAATGGGTTAATGGAAAGTCAGATGGAAGTCAATGGAATTATTAAAACATGAGAACATTTATTAATTACGTTAACAAAAGCCACCCCTTTAGGGGGCTGGGGGGTAGATTGATTAAAATATGAAAACTGTAATATTACATACAACCGTAAAGTTAATGATGCCGTTATTCTTTTTGTTTTCGGTGTTTTTGCTGTTCCGTGGGCATAACCTGCCGGGCGGGGGGTTTATTGGTGGGTTGCTTGCAGCCATCGCTTTATTTCTGCATTCGATGGTGTTTGGGGTAAACGTAACCCTGAAATCTTATCGGTTAAACCCGCGAAAACTCATGGCCGGAGGTTTATTTGTAGCCTTGATTGCCGTATTGGTTTCCGTGTTTATGGGGCTGCCACTTTTTTCTGGTGTATGGAGCGATATACAATTACCATTGATTGGAAAATTGGGAACCCCCATGTTGTTTGATGTTGGGGTATATCTTGTGGTCGTTGGCGTGGTGCTGAATATTACGTTTGTTTTAACCAAGAACTGAGAAAAATGGATGTCTTATTATCGATAATAACCGGACTTTTATATGCCGTTGGATTTTACCTGTTATTGCATAAGGGTATGACCAAAATGATTATTGGCATCATGGCATTGGGATATGCATCAAACCTTTTCATTTTTATTGTTGCCCGCCTTACCCGTGGCATACCCGCTTTGATTAAAGCCGGGGAAAGCACCGTTTCGGGCGAATATGCCGACCCCATTCCCCAGGCATTGGTGCTTACTGCCATTGTTATTGGGTTTGGCATACAAGCCTTTGCCATAGTGCTGTTGCGCCAGGTTTACCTGAATACAGGCACTGCCAATATGGACGATTTAAATATAACCGATAAACTGGAAAATTAATATGGGAACCGACCAGATAATTATCGCATCTGTACTGCTTATTCCGCTTATAGCTGCCATTGTCAACCTTTTTTTCTGGGGGCAATCCAAACTGCAACGCATTTTGGGGAGTGTATTTGTTTTGGTGCACCTGTTTGTCTCTGTTTTATTGCTCCGGCATATTATAAATCATGAATTCCTGGTGTTGAACGTGGGGGGATGGTTACACGGTTATGGCATCATGCTGGCTGTTGATTACCTTTCGGCCGGAATGATTGTCCTTACCTCGTTTCTGTCGGTTCTTTCGTGGTTTTATTCTTCAAAATGGTTTAAAGCAAAAAAAGTAGGTTATCTCTTCAATGTTGTGTTTTTTACCTTGCAGCTGGGGCTTATTGGCGCTTTTATGTCGGCCGACCTGTTTAACCTTTATGTATGGTTTGAAGTAATGCTGGTAAGCTCATTTGTATTGCTAACACTTGGGGGAAAGCGTTTTCAGCTTGAAGGTGCCATAAAATATGTAGCCATTAACGTATTTTCATCAACTATATTTTTGGCCGGCGTGGGGATGATTTACGGATTGACCGGTACGGTTAACATGGCAGCTGCCGGCTTATCCCTCGATGGTATTTCGAATCAAACCCTGCCCATGGTGGCTGCCGTTTTCTTTTTGGTGAGCTTCGGAATTAAAGCGGCCATTTTCCCTTTGTTCTTTTGGCTCCCGGCATCGTACCACACCCCGCCCATTGGTATCTCATCGTTGCTGGTGGCACTTATGACCAAAGTGGGGATATACACCCTAATCCGTTTTTTTACCATTATTTTTCCACTCGAAGGAACTATGCTGAGGACCGTGTTTATAATCCTTTCGGGTTTAACCATGGTGGTGGGGGTTTTTGGAGCTGCTGCCCAAACCGATTTTCGCAGGATATTGTCGTTTCATATTATTTCACAAATTGGTTACATGCTTATGGGATTGGCTATAGGTACACCATTGGCCATTGCGGGAGCTTTGTTTTTTATTCTTCATAATGTGCTGGTAAAAACGAATTTATTCTTTATTAGCGGTCTGGTTGGTCATGTGGCCGGTACGTACAACCTGAAAAAACTGGGCGGGGTGTTTGGCGCCTTTCCAATTATTGCACTGGTGTTTGCTGTATCGGCTTTTTCACTTACGGGTGTTCCGCCCCTTACCGGGTTTTGGGGAAAATTTATGCTGGCCAAAGCGGGTTTTATCTCGGGAGACTGGCTTATTGTGGTTGTTTCGCTGTTTGTGAGCATGATAACCCTGTTTTCGATGACAAAAATATGGAACCAGGTGTTTTGGAAGCCTTTGCCCGAAGGAACGGTTTTTAAGCAAAAGTCGTTTCGTGGGGTGCTAAATAAATACCCGGTTATGCTTGGTGTTATAGGAGTTTTGACGCTGGCAATTATCGGGGTGGGGTTTTTTCCGGGTAGTTTTATTGAATTTGCCGAAAAAGCTGCCGGGTATGTTGTTGAAAGAAATGAGTATATTAATCATGTGTTGAACCTATAAAGAAAACAAATGATACGCTTGTTAAGATGGTTAGGAATAATTGCCCTTGTTGTAACATTGGCAATACATGTAAAGTACGGCAACAATTTGCCGTTACAATGGTATATTGCCCTATTTTTTGGGATTGCAATAACTGGATGGCTCACATCGTTTTTCTATGCCCGAAAAGCTTTTATACAGGTAATATGGCTTGCCGAATTAACGGTGTATTTTTTATGGGAACTGATAAAAGCCAGCTTTGTGGTAGCACACGAGGTGTTAACCCCTACGCATTACATGGAGGCCGGTATTATAGCCGTTCCGCTGGACACGAAAACAGACCTTGAAATAACCATTTTTTCATCGTTGGTATCGCTAACACCAGGGACCCTGAGTATTGATGTCTCGGCCGATAAATCACATTTGTTCGTTCATGCCATGTATATCGAGAAAGGCGATACCACGGCATTGGCACAAGAATTAAAAGAAGGGTTTGAACGACGTGTTATCCGTATTTTTGAATAAAAAAGAACCATCATGAGTATTGTTCATACTATATTAACAGTAGTGATTGTAGTTTTGGCGGCAAGTGCCCTTGTTGTTTTGTACCGTTTTATAAAGGGCCCTACTTTGCCCGACCGTGTTACCGCTTTCGACCTTATTACAACCATTGTAATTGCTATTATCGTGGTGTTTTCGATACTTTGGGAATCGACCAATTTTTTGGATGTAGCCCTTGTATTGTCGCTCATTGCCTTTTTGGGGGCTATGTCGTTTGCATTTTATTTAACTAAAAGAAAGAAGTGATGCCTATACATGATATTTTTAGTATATTTTTAATCATTCTCGGGACCCTTTTTGTTGTGATTTCAGCCATAGGCATGATTCGTTTGCCTGATTTTTACCTGCGTATGTCTGCTATCACCAAGGCTGCTACACTTGGATTGGCGTTGTTGCTTATTGGCTTATCTATTCACTTTAATAATCTTGAATTATCCATCAAGTCGTTCATTATTATCACACTGGTTTTTTTAACCAGTCCGGTAGGCGCCCATGCTATTGCCCGTGCAGCTTACAAGCAAGGGACAAGCTTTTGGGAAGGTGCAATTGTTGATGAACTTCAAGCCATGGCCGACCGCAAGAAACAATTAGAGAACCAACTGAAAAAATCGCCCGATGATATTGAAATTATAAGCGAACTGGCTGAATTATATAAAAAATTACCCACAGCCCAGGGCGGAAGTTTGAAAAAGGCAAAAAAGTTAGAAAAAAGAGTACATAGATAAGTTTTCGCGTGTTTTCTCTGTGTTCTTGTGACTTTGTGTTTTATCATTTTTTACGTGCCGAAGCTATAAATTACTTCGTATATTTGACATTTCTAATTGATCAATACAAAAAATGGAAAACAACAACATATTACGAAGCCTTCGGTATACTTTTAAACTAAACGATGCAAAATTGCCAGGTATTTTTGCCCAGGCAGGCAGGGAGGTTTCACCTCAACAACTTTCAAAGTGGCTCAAACATGAGGATGAGCCCGGATATGAGCCTATTTACGATAACGACCTGGCTTATTTTCTGAATGGTTTTATTATTGAGAAACGCGGTAAAAAAGATGATAAAATTCCCGTTGCTGAAAAGCGTTTGACCAATAATATTGTTCTGCGAAAGCTTAAAATTGCCCTCAACCTGAAAGACGAAGATATGCTTGAAATATTGGCGCTCGTTGATTTCAAAATCAGCAAACATGAATTGAGC
>JASMTI010000193.1:0-27677 GCA_041694375.1 Bacteroidales bacterium
TTTTCAAGGTATTTTATTATACCATTCAAGTTATTCAAAGCCTCTTCAGACCATATAAGTTTATAGGTATTTTTCATAAATTTTATGAGCTGAATCGTGAGAATGAACCCTGCCTTCATCAAAATCCTTAAGTCCTCTATTTATGGAATCAATTTCCTCTTTATTTAAGGTGTCCCACCAGTCTTTAGACTTTGAATAATCATTTTTAATTGTTTTTAATTTATCAATAATTGAGGTGTCATTTAATCTTGAAATCCACTCAATTAAATCCAATTTTTCAGTTTGAATATTCATATCTAAGCATTTTTTACAAAAATAATCAATCTCAAATAAATTTGCTAATCGTATTGGTTTTTGTTCTGCCTACAAGAACTAACGATCTTTTAAAAAAATTCCGCAAGTTTTTTCTAATTGCTGTGTCATATTACCAGAAGTTAGTTAGAAACACTAAAATTAGAAAAGTCATGAAAACACAAATTTTATCAAAAACAACACTTGTATTATTTTCATTTATTGTTTTATCATTGAGTGGATATTCGCTTGACCAGCGGGGAAGGAATCGCATCAGCACATCCAGTAATACTTACATGCAGTGTATTGAACAGGTTCCAGGTTTGACCGATGAACAGGTTTCAAAAATCACTTCGTTAAACCAGGCGCATCGCGATGCCATTCTTGAACTGCGCAACGAACGCCGTTCAACGGTTGATTTAGCAGAAAAGAATGTCATACGTGCCGAGATGGACGAGTTGGTAAAAAACCACCGCGATGATGTGAAAGCATTGTTGACCGATGAACAAAAAGAAGCCTACGAACAATTACTGGCCAATAACCAGTATGGCAACCGCCGTTATGCAAACAACAACAAGTTTTCACGCAGGGGCAACAGCCGTATGGACCGTGGCAACGGTTGTTATGGCCGTTCAAATGGTGCGTTTGCCGGTGGAAACGGACGCGGTAACCGTGGTGGCGGACGTAGGTAATTTGTAGCCGGGGACAGACCATAAATAAAAAAAGCGAAGCCGGAATACAGCTTCGCTTTTTTTATTTTACTCGTTTGTCACCAAAGGGGAAGCTGTAGGGATGGGTTTTCGTGTTTTAAAAATAAAGATGGCAACAAAAGTGGCTTTGAGTGCAATGCCGGTAATTTTAAACAATACAGCAGCAAAATGGTTAATGAGCCCGGTGCTGCTTAATGCAATGCCCGATAAAAAAATGATTAGCCCGCAAAATAGTGCGCCCACTTCAATACCGGGCTTATATTCTTTTCTTATTATTTTTTGTATGATGTAAAATACCTTAAAGCATACGCCTGTTAGTATTGTTAACAGTGGGTATACATTGATGTGTGTAGCTGCTTTAAAAACAATTCCAAGCGCAAGCAGTGCAATCCCGGTATATAATGGCCATTTTTTTGTCATGTAAATAATTTTACCTGTAATGCATAAAATGTTCGATGAACTGGTTTATCCGTTCCTCATCGTTGCTGTATATGATTTTCTTCACATCCCAGTTTTCTTCAAAATGGTTAAGTTTTTCTATAATAAAATCGATAACCCTGTCGGGGAAAACCGGGTGTTTCTCAGTGAATAATTTTCTTTCCCTCATAAGGTGCTTTGCAGCTTCGCCGCACGATTCAGGCAGTTTTTCAAATTTCTCTTTTATCTTGTCATCATCTTCGTGGTACAAATTGGTTGATGCCAGTTTCTGTTTTATCTCTTTCAGATAGTTAGGGTTATTCATACCGTCGATTCCGGCAACGAGCATTGCAGCAACAAAAAAGTGCATATATGCCGAAGCATCTGTTCCACGGTATTCCATTGTTTGATTATAAATGTAAAGCGGGTCATAGCTGAACATGGCCGACTGGCTCCGTCGCTGGTTTTGGGCTTTCATGTTAATTTTGGGGATCCGGATAAGTGCCGAACGGTTTGATGGTCCCCAGCAAATGTGGTGCGGTGAATGTTGATTGTGTGCCAGTCGCAGGTACGAAACGGGTATGCTGTTTCCGAAAGCCGTGAGTGAACCTGCATGGTTAAGTATTCCCGATATCATTTTAAGTGATGATTTTCTGAACTCACTTCCTTCGCCTAAAATATTGATGCCGTCTTTTTCGAGAATAAAATGGGTGTGCAGGCCATTGCCGGGTTTATCTATTGCCACTTTAGGCGAAAATGAAATTTCAACACCATGTTGGCGCCCCAGCATTCTTATGATCCACTTGGACAAAATAACCTGTCGTATAGATTCTACCGGGGGGCAGGGTAAAAATTCTATTTCGTGTTGCTCATAGTGTCTTCCGTTGAACTGGAAAGCTCCGTGTTCGGCATGGCCGTAACGTACCTTGCCACCACATTGTGCTATTGCTTTGATGGCTGCTACACGTAGCTGTTCAAATTTTGAGAATGGCTCAGAGCTTTGATAATTGCCTTCGTCCGATGAGAAACCTTCCTCGGGCTGGCTCATGGTGTAATATTCAAGCTCGCTAAACATTTTAATTTCATATCCGCTTTTCTCCTGAAAGTAATCTACCGCATTTTGCAATATGTTTTCAGGTGCTGAGTTCAGGCGTTCACCTTCCCAGGTATAAAATGAGCATATAATATCGAGCGTTGGGATTTTTGCAAACGGATTTACGAAAGCAGTTTTGAAGTCGGGGGTGATGTACAAATCGGGGTGGCGTTCTTTGTTGTATGGAAACACAGAACTCCCGTTAACACGTTCGCCATATTTTAAAAGGTTTTCAAGTTCGGTGCGTCCGGTTACCACAAAATTTATGGTTTTTAGCTTTTCATCGGCCGATATGTACCTGAAGTTTAACATCTCAATGTCTTTCTCAAAAACATATTCAATAATGTCCTCGGCAGTGAAATATTCCGATGGTTTTTGCATGTACCGCTCAAGCTTATTTGCGGTTAATGTATAGTTGTTACTTTCGGAAAATGGCAGGGGCGCTTTGGCCTGATGCTGATTTTTTCGTTTAAATCTGTTTTCCATTTATGTTTCCTTCCTTAATGGGTATGGTGTAATTCAGTTTTCACTTGGCAGTTCTATGTAAAATGTTGTACCTGAGGCTGATTCTGATTCAAACCATATCTTTCCGTTGAAATTTTCAATAATATTTTTTGTGATGGCCAGGCCTAGGCCGGCACCACTTGATTTGGTGGTAAAGTTGGGAACAAAAATGTTTTCTTTCAAATAATCGGGTATTCCTTTTCCATTATCTTTTATAGTAATGATTACTTTTCTGTTTTGTTCAGATAATTTGATGTCAATTTTCCCTTTCCGGCCTTCAGGTATCGATTGTATACTGTTGCGAATGAGGTTGATAATCGCTCTTGAGAATTGTTCTTTATCGGCATTCACAAAAATTGTTTCATGGTCGGCGAAATGTTTCTTAATTGTAACCTGGCCGCTAAAATTATACAATTCAATGGTTTCTGAAAGCCTTCTGGCTACATTGAAACGTTCCTTCTTAGCCCTTGGTATTTTTGCGAAATTTGAAAATTCGCTGGCAATGGCCGACAAGTTATTGATTTGCTCGATTAGCATATTGGTTACCTTTTCAACCTTTTCAGAATAGTCGGGGGAAGAGGGTGCTGTGCGTTGCAGAAACTGGATGTTCAGTTTCATGGGGGTAAGTGGGTTTTTTATCTCGTGTGCAATTTGTTTGGCCATCTCGCGCCAGGCTGTTTCCCTTTCTGAGCGTGCCAGCAAATCGGCGCTCATGGTCAGTTCTTCAAGTTTTTTATTGTATTCTGACACCAATAAACCAATTTCATCGTCTGATTTGTAGCGGATGGGCTCTGTTCTTTTTCCCAGTTGCATACCGCTCAGGTTTTCCCTGATGAGCCTCAACGGGTCGGTAATGCGTGCCGCAATAAAAAAGGCAACTAATACACTGGCCAGCAATAAAAATACATAGAGGTTGATAAAGGCCAGGATAAAAGTGGTGATTTCCTGCCTGAAAGCTTTTTCTTTGGTGAAATATGGGAGGTTGAGGTAGGCAATGATATCCCCTCCTGAATTTGTCAGGGGGATGTATGCCGACAGGTATTTGAGTTTTCCAATATGTTCGTTGAGCAGGATGCGTGTAGGTTGCTCAACCACAAACTGAGTGTATGCGTTGTTTTGCATTTGTGTTGATATTAACCCTTTCTTAAATACTTCGGGCCTTGATGTTGAAATCAGGCTGCCATCTGTACCATATAAATTGATATCGGTCCAAAAAATATCTGAAAGATTTATAAGCTCGTAGTCCAGGTACGACTTAAGTTCTTTGTCGAATTGATTTACATCACTTAAAATTACCTCCAGTTCAGACGAAACTGCATTTACAACATCAATTAAATCTTCGCGGTGTTTTGTTTGATACTGGTTGATGTTGTAAAAAATGGTACCACTTCCAACAAAAAGCAACGCAATAAAAACAACACCTACAATTGATGACTGTATACGACGGCGTAATGAGCCTTTTAAAGCATTGATTTTTATTTTTGGGCGTGTAATAAAGTTTATGGCCACCGACAAAGCAAAAAGAAAAATGAAGAGATAAGGGAATGCGATTAGATAATCGTAAAATGTTAATGCTTTGCGGCTGACAACAACCATATTTTCACCCGATGGCTGGATGCAATGAATGTATTGGTCCCATTTCTGAAACACTATTTTTTTGCTCTGGTTTTTTAAGTTATATTCTTTAAAGCTGAGTGCGTATGAATATTCGCCACCACGGTCAACCAGTTCGCCGTTGTTATATTTGGCAAATGAATAATTATTGAAAAGCCTTTTTTCCATGGAATATGCCGGCAACAATAACTCTGGAAATCCCAGTCCTTCAGAATGAAGTTTAGAGTTCAATTCAATAAAAACCGATGTTTCGGGGCGGCTTGGCCCTGACGAAAAATTATATTTCCCAAAATAAGTAATACGCCCGTTCATGTTGTCGAGGTAGTAAAAATTTGTTCCGGGAATGGGTTCCCCACTTTCAACCAGTAACGAGTCGAAAAATGGGAAACAGGGTTTGGTGATTTCATCGGGTTGGATGATAACGCTGTCGGTTGACTGGCAAATGGTAAACTGCAAGTCATATTCGCGCAAATATCCACCAAAATATGTTTGTTCGAGGTAATTGGCAACAAAGTCGAAAGGCGGGTACAGCTCTTGCATCAAAAAAGTGTCGGTTTCAATAACCGCATCGATATCGCGCAGAAATAATTCGGCAGTGGGGTCGTGCTCCGACGATAGGTTGACAGCCATGAGCTCCTGCACCTGTTGCTCGTGTTTTTCATCGAACCGGATGATAAAACTGAGACCCATTATTGTGAATATTGAAGAATATACAACAATAAATGCAAGCCTGTGGTTAAGGGCGTTCTTTTTAAATATGTAAAATGTAACGATGGCAACAAGCCAGTATACTATGTTTAACCTGAAATCTGCATCGTTGTCGAGCCAAAACAGTATTAGGGTTATCAGGGTGTTCGAGAGCAACAAGATGACAAGAAACTCAGTAAATGAAGTGTGTTTTTTATAAATGCGTACAATACGGCTGATGATAAAAAAGATTGTGAAGAAGAGTAACCCGATAATCAGAAATCCGGCAAATGAATGGATGGAAATTTCTTCGATGCGGTAAACGGCAAGCGATATGTTTGAGTTGAAAATCAATATTTTAATAATGAAGCGCACCAAAACCGTTGCCAGGGAGGCAATTGTTAGCCATGTAAAGAGTGAAATACGCCGTTTTGTGTGATTGAGTTTGTAGGCTTGGGAAATGTCAAAAGTACGCGTAAAACAAATCCCCCAGAAAAAAATAAATATACTGAGCACTATAAGCCCGCCAAGTGAAGAAAGCAAGTGTGAGTATGCAAATTGTTTTGACGAAAAAATATTTAATGAGAATACCGACTTTGGCAGCTCAAGCTTGTTCATTGCCAGATATACCCCAAAGAGTAACAGTAAGATAAACAATAATTTCAATTTTGGGCGATGGTGGAAATAGTGGATGTTAATACGATAGAGCAATATAAAAAATAAAAACATTGCTGCCGCGTATAGCAATGTTGGTAAATACAGGCTTTGGTACATGCACGGGATGTTTCCCGAAGGTTTTATCGAAAAAAGGTAATGATTGTTAATACTGTAAAAATCGTTGCTGTTATCGCTGGGGTAAAACTGGACCTCAAAATTATCAGGAAGGCTGAAGCCTTTGGCAAAAGAATTTTCAAGGTGTTTATTTTCTATTTTGAAGGCATATTTAATGAGGATGAGCCCATAATATGTGTAATTGCCCGAATTTTTCTTCGAAAGCGTGTACCACCCATTGGGCAGTTGGATGAGCCCTTCTTCCGAACCCTTTATTATGTCAGTAAAGCTGGTGAAATTATCCGACCAGTAAACCAGTTCATCATTGTTAAAAGCTAAAAGGCTTATTTCATTTTTCTTAAATAGTGAGTTAAACGAAGATAAAGTGTCGACAATGTTTTCGGTGTTTTTTTGTTGAAGCAGGTCAACCCTTGAAGCAGCATCAGAAAGTATCCGCTCAGTTTTTATTTGTTTACGGTGAAGGGTGCGCGTAATGCTCTTCATATCGTTGGCATCAATGCCGCCCCTCATGATGTAACCTTCGGAAAGAATGCCCGAAACAAGTACGATAATGAAAAGAATAAACGGTAGCCTTATGTGCTTTGTAAACCTCATATTATTGATGATGATAGGGTTCGCCTTTAATTATAGTCATGGCACGGTAAAGTTGTTCCGTAAAAATTAAACGCACCATCTGGTGTGAAAAAGTCATC
The DNA here is from genome assembly GCA_041694375.1 of Bacteroidales bacterium. Taxonomy (GTDB): domain Bacteria; phylum Bacteroidota; class Bacteroidia; order Bacteroidales; family Prolixibacteraceae; genus Roseimarinus. The sequence continues at coordinate 6,801 of JASMTI010000193.1, forward strand.
TGCGATAATGAAATTTTCTCGTTACAACGTTTATAAACATCAGCCGAAAAACCATACGGGCCACCTACAACAAAAACTGTGCAGCGTGTGCCCGATATCATTTTTTTTTCGATATGTTTTGCAAATCGTTCCGAATTGAATTCTTTTCCCTTTTCGTCAAGAAGTATCAGGTGGTCGCCAGGTGCTACCCTGGTCAGTATTTGTTCGCCTTCTTTTTGCTTTTGTTGTTCTTCGGTGAGCTTGCGGGTGTTTTTTATGTCTGGTATTATATCAACATCAACTGTAATGTAATGTTTCAGCCGTTTGAGATATTTTTCAATGCCTTTTTTCAGGTAATCATCGTCGGTTTTTCCAATTAACAGGAGCTTTATCTTCATGGGTTTTTTTATTGAGTGTAAATTGACCTTTAGCTGTTGGTTTAAAGTTAAATTTTGGTTCGTAATTAATTTTGTACTTTTGTTGTTAAAATGTTGCTGATGTGAAAATACAAAAATAAGTGGAGATACAGGTTGAATGTTTAGCACACTTTTTGCAATGCAAGTGGGGCAAATACTTCGTTTTTTAGAATGTTTCTTGTAAAACTTGTATTTTTATAATTATTATTGGTAATTTAAATGACCAAATAAAAAAAGATGAGACGAGTTAAAAATATAGTACTTTTTTTAATGTTTTTGTTTTCAATTTCATTAACAGTTGCAGGGCAAAAGGTGCCTGAAAGTGTATTGATGGGGTTGAAGACCGGAAATGCACAGGAGTTATCAAAAAACTTTAGTGATAACATTGAATTGGTTGTGCTGGATAATGACAATGTTTACAGCAAAGCCCATGCAAGGCAAATTGTAGCTGATTTTTTTGAAGATTACCCGCCACAGGATTTTACCTTAATACATCAGGGTGGTAAGGAAAACACTAGTTATGCCATTGGTAACCTGCATGTTCAAAATGAAAAATTCAGGGTTTATTTTTTGATTAAAACCAATAACGGGCAATCGTTGATGCACCAGTTGCGAATTGAACGGCAAACCAAGTAATTTATTTGAATGAGGCTTTTGCGAAAAACACATGAGCGTAAATTATTGCGCATGGCCATTCCCTATATCAATAAGGCCAAAAGAGCTTCTTTTCCGGGGTTCGATAAAGTGCCGATATACAATGTTGCCTTGTTTTTTTATAGTGGAATAAAAAATGGTGTTGTAAGTATCCGGGCGGCATCGGTTGCTTATAGCCTGATGATAGCCCTTTTCCCCGCTATAATCTTTCTGTTTACCCTTATACCGGTTATCCCGGTGCAGAATTTTCAGGAAGAACTTCTTTTGTTGATTGAATCATTGGTTCCTGAATCCATTTATGCTGAGATTGAAAGGATTATTATAGATATTATTACCATCAAACACGGGGGAGTGTTATCTGTTGGTTTTGTATTCGCGTTGCTGTTCTCAACCAATGGCATTGTACGATTGATACAAGCTTTTAATGCTTCAGTAAATGTAGAAGAAACCCGTTCGTGGCTTATGCAGCAGGCTATAGCCTTGTTGTTGGTTGTAATATTGGCAATGCTTATTACAGTGTCTGTTACCTTGATAATTGTAACGCAACGCCTGATGGATTTTCTGGTAATGAAGGATTTGATGCTGCAAAACTGGACTTATTACCTGGTTGCTGTTGGTAAATGGGTGGTTATCATTGCTTTTTTCTACTTTGCTTTTTCTTTCTTGTACTATCTTGGGCCTGCCCGTAAAAGTAAATTCCGTTTTATTTCAGCCGGGGCAACATTGGCAACATTGCTTTCTATTTTGTTAACCCTGGGGTTCGGTTTTTACATCGATAATTTTGGGCGTTACAATGCCTTGTATGGCTCCCTGGGTGCATTGCCGGTTATCATGCTTATTGTGTATCTTAATTGCATTGCCATACTTGTGGGGTTTGAATTGAATGTTGGAATAGTTGCTGCACGCAAAATTCACGTAAACGCCCTGCATAGCGATAGAAAAAATGAAGAGCTGAATTAGCAATGTAACGCAGCTCTCCTGTTTTCTGCGCTACTCACTTCTGGTAACGCCCATCGCTGCCGCCGCCATTTTCACGGCCTGCCCACTTCGTGTGTGGGTGTCACTGCCATTAACAACATTAGCTAAGAAAACCGGGGTTAATTTAAAGCAATCCGCCCACTTTCGCGTGAGCGAAAACGCGGGGTGGCCGTCAAAAATGTTGGCAGACGTGGGGGGGGGATAGGAAATGCTTAGTCCGTGCAGGGCGCTTGCGTTTAAAGATTTTGAACAAACCACAATATTAATGCTTTGTGAAAGTATGCGGTAAAACCCAATATGTTATCCATCGTGAAACGCTGTGTTCAAAATATTTCCTACCTGCTTAGCCGGACTTGGCATTTTCGAGAGCGGGGGGCGCTTATTTTTGACTTGTCCGCAATGACTATCGGGATTTTCCTGGTTTTTTTGTATCATGTTAAGTTAGCCACGAATTCACGAATAACTTGTTATTCGATTTAGTGTAATCCAGTGAAGTTCAAAGATTAATAGTGTCCTAATATTCAATATGATTCAATAAAATGAACATAAAAACACGAATTATGGATTCAAAGAATCCATATTAATTCGAGAATTCGTGGCAAAATTTAATAATTCTATTCGAACTAATCCCGATAGTGAGTTACGAACGTATCGGGAACAAAAAAGTCAGTGGGACTTGGGGCAAAACCCCATTAAAAATGATTAAGAGATAATAATATAAAAAGAGCAGCAAGAAAAAAATAATAAATCAAGTGTGTTTAAAATTGGTATGAAAGAATGGTGATTTATTCTTTTTTGGGTGTTCCAAAATTGAAAACAAGAAAAATGAAGAGCTGAATTAGCAATGTAACGCAGCTCTTCTTTCAACCTCAAAAATTTGGAAACATTGGAAACAGCTTTGAGATTTCAATATTTTAAAAATGAAAACGGTACATGATGTTGGGCATCATCGATAGTTGCTTGTAGTATTCCATTTCACGGGTAAACGGGTTGTAATCTTCACCCACCCTTGCCTGGTTGTTCAGGGCATTATAGAAATCGATTAAAAACTCGTGTGTTGTATTGGGGCGGTTAATTTTTAAGCTGGCAGTAAAATTCAGGTTAAATATGTCGTCGAGCTTATCTTCGTATGGATTTTCAGTTTGGTAAATGCTGTATCCTTTCTCGCGGCTTTCTTCAAGGTCGAGGTGCCGTATTTTTCTACCACCCGAGTAAGATGCCCTGGCGTTAAGGTTAAGTGTGTTCCCTTTGTCCTTGTTGCCAATGGTAAATTCCTTTCCCACTAAAAAATTGAAAATGTAATTACCATCGTAATGGGTGTTAAACCACTTATCTGTTAAAGCTTTATATTCCGATTTGTATAGCGATGTTGTAAACAAAAAATAGTAATCGTCTTCAAAAAACCGTTCTAGCGTAAATTCAGCGCCATAATTTCTTCCCTTGCCTTTGTTTACAAGGTCTTTTGTAATATACCCATGATTTGTGTTTAGCGTAGAGTAGTTGCTGTTTGGGTCATTTTCAACCGGAACATTGTATAAATCCTGATAGTATAATTCAATCTTTGCATTGAGGTTTTTCATCAGATGTTGATTGTAACTTAGTACATAGTGCCTGGCTTTTGTTAAATCGAGGTTGGTGTTTGGTGTCGAAGCATTCCAATCATCGTCATATGTTTGAACATAGTACGTAACAATACTCTCCTTGATACTATGCACGCCAAAACCTAAATTCAAACTACTTCTGCTTGATAAGTCGTACTGTAGGGCAAGGCGTGGTTCAATGCTTTGTGAGTTGTTGAGCAAAAAATTTGTGTAGTGGATGCCACCAACCATGGTCAGTGGTTCGGCAATGCGGTATTTCCAGCTTAAGTATGATTGGAGCATGCCTGCATCATTATTTAGGTCGATGTTGGTTTTCCACTTTTGGTGGTATTTACTTACATGCTTATCGTGCATGTTGTAAAAATAGTGTTTGTATTTGACACCTGCTATTATCCGGTGCTTGGCGTTTAGTTTGTTGCTGTATTTTATCGAAGCAGATAAGCTGTTTTTAATGGTGGATTGAATCACTTCCTTTTTATAGTTTTCGGTTTCTTTTAACCTGAATTCGTCATAATTACTGCCATTGTTTGAGGCTGTAAGTGATGTTTTTATAAATGAGTTATTGTTGAGGCGATAAGTGTGGTTCAGCCCAACTACGCCAAATTGTGTTCCGAATTCGCCGTATTCCTGGACAACGTCATCGGGGTCAAGCATTTCAACTTTAATGCGGCTTTTTCCGCCAAGGGCAAAAACCGAAAAACGCCCGGCTTTTTCAGTTGGCAGGTTTACTTTAAAAGTTATATCCTGATATTTAGGGACACCGCCAAAATCGGCAATATTTAATTCATCAAGCACCCCTAGCGATGAGTACCTGTAGTTAAAAAGATATGAACCATTGTAGCCCTCTTTAAACGGTCCTTCGGCTGCAGCATCCAAACCCAGGGCGCCAAGCCCTAAGGTGAATTCGTGCTTTTCGTTGTTACCGTTGCGTAGTTTCATGTCGAATACGCCACTTAATACATTGCCATATTCGGGGGCAAAAGCCCCGGTATAGAAGTCGGATGTGGCCAGCATGTTGCTGCTTAATGCGTTAATGGGCCCGCCCGTGGTGCTTTCATCGGCAAAGTGGTTGGGGTTGGGTATCTCAACACCTTCGAGGCGCCACTGGATTCCTTTGGGGGAGTTTCCCCTGACCACAATTTCATTTAACCCTTGCGGGTCGTTTGTTACACCGGCAAAAGCCGAAACCATTCGCGATGGGTCGTCAAGCGAGCCTGCATAGCGTTTGGTTTCGTCAACGGTGAAGGTGTGCGAGCTCATAATGGCCATCTCGTTCAGTGCTTCGCCTTTCTTTCTTCCGCCGGTAACAATAATCTCTTCGATAACCTCAAGCGATTCAGTCATTTCGATGGTCAACACGGTTTCTTTCCCGCTTTGGACAATAATATTTGGAATTGCCTTGTCTTCGTAACCAAGGTACGTGGCGAGCAGGTTAACCCGTCCAACCGGTACATCTTCAAGTCGGAAGTTGCCATTAATGTCAGTTGTTGTGCCTTTGACTGGGTCAGACCCCGCGATAATGACATTAACCCCAATCAGGGTTGACTTTGAATCTACATCAATTACTTTTCCCCTTACGGTTTGGGTGTAGGTTTTGCTTTTAGCCTGGAGGGCATGTGCAAAAGTTCCTGTCGATAAAAAAATAAGTACAATTAATAAACGCATAACGATAAAGTTTGTGTTTTTGGCATATGTTTTCCATTCAGGCTTTTTTACCTGCCTGTGATTTAATGCCGTATGTTTTTCGATTATCTACCGGTTAATGACCGGTTTCTTAGTTTGTGTTTTCGATAATTAATGACAGGGCATCAAATGCAGGGTTGCAAGTTTGAGTAAAAAAATGAAGGTTGTGTGGTATCTTGCTGAAAGTCATTGTATAAAAAAGTGATTTTAATGAGCATAATGAGGTAAAGAGCGTTATCCCCGCCGCACGAGCGTTTTCGTTAGGCTTGGATTCTTTCCAAAATATAAAATGCCGGAAGTGATTGGAAACAAACAACCATAAACCACAACCAAAGTGGATGATAATCGTTATTTTTGTATCACACTAGTACAAAAAGTCATGGATGTAATTGAACTAAGAACAGATCTACATAGTATGATTGACAAGATTACGGATCGCAATGTTTTAAATGCAGCTAAGACATTATTGGCAGGAAAATCTGGTTCTATGTCAGAAGATTGGTGGGGTACGATAAGTGAAGATGAACGTGCAGAAATAGAACAAGGCCTGGCAGAAGCTGAGAGGGGTGAAGTTTCCTCTCATGAGGAAGTAATGTCAAAATATAAAAATGGCTATAAGAATCCTCTGTCAAGGCTTGCAGAACAAGGGTATGCCAATATTGTTAAGTATTTAAAAGAAGAATGGACTAATAAGGAAGTAGAGAAATTTATCAGGGAGACCAACCACTTCTTTAAACTTCTAATGGGAAATCCTTACATGCTTGAACCAAGTAAAAGTCAAAAGAATTTATATCGTGGCCCTATCAACCGTTTAACGGTATTGACTTATCGCTACAAACCACGTAAAAAGGAAATTTTTTGATTAATGTTCGGAGCACAAAAAGAAAGCCATTGAAATAATTTCTAAAGGCTTTCGCACAAATCTTTTCGTGAGACTTGGATATGCAAGCCAGCTTTATACCGAATTCTTGTTTAGGTTTTAAAATTGATGGTGAGGATGGGGGCGCAAATACTTGCCAGTAAAACGAGTAGGAAAACAGATATTAATTAAAGGCAGTGCATTATTTCTTCCGCACAATCATCATCCCGTCACGAAATGGAAAGATGACATTTTCAACCCTGGGGTCAGCCTGCACCATTTGGTTGAAAGCCAATATGCCTTTGGTTTGCGGGTCGTTTTGTTCGCTTTCGTCCACCACTTTGCCGTCCCATAAAATATTGTCGGCAATAATGTAGCCGCCCGGGTTAACTTTGTCGAAAACCAGTTTGTAGTAATCGGGGTATTTGCGTTTGTCGGCATCGATAAAAACCAAATCGAACTGTTCGTCGATACCGGGCACTAGTTCCATGGCATCGCCAAAATGGCACTGTATGGTGTCATGCAAGCCGGCTTTGTCAATGTATTTGCGGATAATTTCTTCCAGTTCGTCAAAAATTTCGATGGTGTGCAGGGTGGCATCATGGTCGAGTGCCAGGGCCATGCTAATGGCTGAATATCCGGTATAAGTTCCCAATTCGAGTACACGTTTGGGGCGGATCATCTGGCAAAGCATGTACAGCATTTTACCCTGTATGTGTCCCGAAAGCATGCGTGGATGGACACAGGTGAGGTTGGTTTCCCGTTCGAGCTCGCTCAATAAGGCTTCCTCGGGTAAAATATGTTCCCGGATGTATTTTTCCAGTTCGTGTGAAGGTTCCATGTTACAAGAAGATTAATCGCGACATATTTTCAACGGCCAGGTTTTCGTTGGCAATATTGTATAAATCATCCGATGTGATGTTCTCGATTTTCCTGAAAACCTCAGGTAAAGTATCAACTTTGTTAAAATACAGCAAGCTGCGCCCGAGCGTGAGCATCAACTCTTCGCGGTTTTCGTTGGCAATGGCCAGTTGCCCTATGATTTGTTTTTTTGCTTTCGCCAGTGTCTGGGGACCCAGTTTCTTTTTCCGTAAAAGTTTAAGTTCCCTTTCTGCAAGGTCGAGTGCCTTAAAAAGGTTTGCCCGCTCGGTGCCAAAATAAATCATAAAAATACCGGTATCGGTATAAGGGGTGTAGTTAGCTTCAACACCATAAACCAACCCGTTTTTTTCGCGCAAAGCCATGTTGAGTTTCGAGTTCATGGAGTTGCCACCTAAAATATTGCTTAGCAAAACCATGGGCAGCCGCATTTTATGGTCGAGGTTAAACGACTCGGTGCCAATGATGCAATGCGACTGGAATGTATCTTTGTTGATTTCACTGATACGGCGCTCATAACCTGTAAATGATTCGCGTTTTAAACCGCCGTTTTTTTCAGGCAAGCCTCCAAAATAACGATTCACAAGGCTTTCAAATTTGTTTGGTGGTATTTTCCCGACAGAGCAAATTACCATCTCGCTGGTGTGATAGTTGCGTTGCCTGAATTGGTTTATCATTTCACGGTCAAACGAACGTACTTTTTTTGGGGTGCCCAGTATGTTGCGGGCGATAGGGTGTTTGTCGAATACCAGTTCCTCGAATTCGTCGTAGATTAATTCAGAAGGCGAGTCGTTGTAAGAGTTAATTTCTTCAATAACCACATCTTTTTCCAGTTCAATTTCTTTCTCGGGAAAAGAGGCATTGGTAATAATATCGCTGATTAATTCGATAGCCCTGGGATAAAATTCATTCAGAAAAGTGCCGTAAACGGTCGTTTCTTCTTTGGTTGTGTATGCGTTGAGCTCACCACCTACGTCTTCGAGCCTGTTAATTATTTGGTGCGATTTGCGGTTGGTGGTGCCTTTAAATATCGTATGTTCGATAAAATGCGCCAGACCTTGCTCTTTTTTATTTTCATCCCGTGAGCCGGTATTCATGATGACACCAAAATGAGCAACCGGTGAATCAACCTGTTTGTGGATAACCCTTATGCCGTTATTTAATAAAAACAACTGATATTCCATATATTCTGCTGTGAAAAAGAGTGCAAAAGTATAAAAAAAGAGCGAACCCTTTAATGTTATTGTGAGAAATAGTGGGCTAAGGCTAATTTGTTTATCTGGAATTTATTACGCCTGGTCTGATTTAATAAACACTTCATCAACTTTAACATTATTGTTTATGTTTTTTTTATCAAATTTGGACTATTAAAGAATTAGCTTGTCTATTAAGATTGTTCAATAAAAAAATCGAAAAATGAGAGTGGTTTTAACAGTCCTGATGATGTTGGTTTCGGGAATATTAGTAGCACAATACAAACAAGATGTACGCGGGGTTGTAAGTGATAAAGCTTCAGGTTCACCCTTGCCCGCGGCAAATGTTGCCCTTGTGAATGGCGATGAAACATACGGAACCTCAAGCAATGAAAATGGTGTGTTTGAAATAAACAACGTGCCGGTAGGGCGTTACGACCTGATCGTACGGTTTATTGGTTATGAACCTTTCGTTGCCCGTAACATTGAATTAAACTCGGGAAAAGAAAAAATAGTAAATGTGCAGCTAACCGAAAAGGTTATCAAGGTTGAAGAAATAACAGTGAATGCCTACAAAAAAGGTGAGATGCACAACAAAATGGCAGCCCTGAGTGCCCGTTCTTTTTCGGTGAACGAAACCGAACGCTACGCGGGAAGCCTGGGTGACCCTTCCCGTATGGCATCGAACTTTGCCGGGGTGATAACAGCCAACGACAGCCGGAACGATATTATCATCAGGGGCAATTCGCCGCAAGGTCTTCTGTGGCGGATTGAAGGGGTGACCATCCCCAATCCCAACCATTTTGGGGCATTGGGAACAACCGGTGGTCCGGTAAGTATTTTGAACAACAATGTACTTACAAATTCCGATTTCTTTACAGGGGCTTTTCCGGCTGAATATGGGAATGCCCTTTCTGGTGTTTTCGACCTGAAAATGCGGAACGGTAATAACCGCGAGCATGAATTTACAGGGCAAATTGGTTTTGGCGGTTTTGAACTGGGCGCCGAAGGGCCTTTGTCGCAAAACAGCAATGCTTCGTACATGGTCAATTACCGGTACTCGGTGACGGCACTGATGGATAAAATTGGTTTTTCGGCTGCCGATGGGGGTGTGCCCGAATATCAGGACCTGACCTTCAGGTTGAACATGCCAACAAAAAATGCCGGTACGTTCGCGGTTTTTGGAATAGCCGGTGACAGCGAAATTACATTTTCGGATACAGATGAAGAGGGAGGCACCTCGTACGATACCAGTAACGACAACCGCACCATCAATGGTTCGCGCATGGGCGTGCTGGCAGCAACCCACCGTTTTCGCCCAAACGACAAATCGGGCATCTATTCAACCTTGTCGGCCACTTATCAAAATGTGGGTACCACGATTGATACGTTGAACAGCAATGGTAGCTCAAAAATATTTTTTGCCGAAGAAAATACGGAAATACGGTATTCGGCAACTTCTGAGCTGAGTTATAAATTTAATGCGCGTAATACATTAAAAATGGGGTTCGATTTTCAAAACTTCCGCATTGATTATCGCGATAGTATTACAGGTGAGGTGTACGACCCACCGGTTGAAGGATACATTAGCGAGCTGGATGTTCAAGCTGATGGTTTGAACCTTTTTGAAGCATTTGGGGAGTGGCAGCACCGTTTTAACGATAAACTAACGCTTTATGGCGGGGTGCATTATCAGCATTTCTTTTTTAATGACAGCCGGTCTGTTGATCCGCGTTTTAGCATCAGTTACCGCCTGCCGAACCTGGCTAAAGTGAGCCTTGCATACGGTAAACATGCCCAGGTCCAGCCATTTTACATTTATTTTTCGGAGGAATATGATTATGAAACGGGTAAAAATGTACGGACCAATACCGACCTCGATTTTACGCAAGCACACCACCTGGTAGCCGGTTACGACCACAATGTAACCGAAAACATGAAACTTAAAGTTGAGGCATATTACCAGCATGTTTACGATGTGCCGGTAAAGCAAACTGAAAGTTATTACTCGCTGGTTAATTCGGGCAATAATTTTTACCAGGAGCGCGTAACAAACCTTGTAAACGAAGGGTTGGCACGCAACTATGGAACTGAAATCACCCTTGAGCGTTACCTGAGCGATAACTATTACTTTTTGGTAACCACCTCGCTGTTCGATTCGAAATACAAACCCAGCGATGGTGTTTGGCGAAATACCGAGTTCAACACCAATTATGTGGTAAATGCACTTGGTGGCTACGAGTTTGAAGTTGGTGAACATGCATCAATCGATATGAATATGCGCATAGTAACATCGGGTGGAAAGCGCACCTTGTTTATCGACCTTGAAGAGTCGATTCGTGAGGGTGAAACCGTTTACGACCATTCAAAAGCATACAGCGAAAGGGGGAAACCCTATTTCAGACTCGACGGGCGTGTGGCCTTTAAGTTGCAAGGCAAGCGAATTACCCAGGAGTGGGCTTTGGACATTACTAACATTACCGGGCGCGAGAATGTGTATTCGAAGTTTTACAACAGCGAAGAGCAGAAAATCGATTATGTATATCAGCAGGGATTTTACCCGATGATGATGTATCGTATAAATTTTTAGTGATAGGTTTTTTAGTCAAAAAATAAATAATATATTTGCACCGCCTTAACAGGAAAAGGTGCCATAGCTCAGTTGGTAGAGCAACGGACTGAAAATCCGTGTGTCCCTGGTTCAATTCCAGGTGGCACCACAAAAAAGGGAAGCAGGTTTTTAAACTTGTTTCCCTTTTTTGTTTTTATTTAATCTTCAAATTGGTGTCAAGCCTTTTTCCCTGTGGCTTTTGCTGCATGCGTTTGGGGATGGGTGCCAGTGCATTTTCAATCAAAATATCAATCAGGCGGTCATTTTTCGATATCTTGGTAGTAACCAAACTGATTTCGCGCAATGGTGGGATGCCTGTAATGTCTTTTATGAGGTCTTCTTTATCGGGGCTGATAGACAAGGTTGCCAATTCGGGCAAAAAAGTAATGCCCCCCGCATTTTCCACAATACGGCACAACGATTCGATGGAGTCAGAAAGGTAAACAACATTCTGAAACTCTCCAGGTTCTTTAGCAAAAACACACACCGAATCAACCTGGTTCTGGAAACAGTTCCCTTCGCGCAGATACCACATCTCTTTTAAATCAACATTGTTGATGTCAATTTCATCGTATTGATAAAGCTCGTGCTTTTCAGATACATACAGAAAAAAACGTTCGTAAAACAGGGGGCGGAATTCCATGCCATCGGCTTTTACAGGAGTAGAGATAAAACCTGCATCGAGAAGCCCGTTTTTTAATGCCCTTATAATTTCTTCTGTCTTCAATTCGGTAATGGTTACTTTAATGCTTGGATACTCCGAAGCAAAATTTCCAAGGAACATTGACATCCAGTAGGGGGCTAATGTGGGTATGATGCCTATTCGCAGTTCCCCGCTTGGTTTTTCCTCAAGCTTAAATGGCAGGTCTTTTAAGTTTTCTGTCATTTGAAGCAACTCCTGTGCTTTTTCTATGAAAATGTCTCCTTCGGCGGTGGTGGTGATCCTGGAGCTCGAACGTTTGAAAATCGACATCCCAATTTCATTTTCTAGCTTTCGTATTTGAAGGCTTAGTGCCGGTTGCGAAATCCCCAGCTTCCGGGCTGTTTCCGAAAACGATTGATGGTGGCTTAGTTGTATCGCGTAGTTGAGTTGTAAAAGTGTCATGGTATAATTATTTACTTATATGTATATAACTAACAATAAATATAGGTAATATTACATTTGAACTATCAAAACAAGAGAAAATAATTATAAACTTTTAAAAATAAACAATCATGAAAGCGAATACACAAGTAGTAGAAAAATTGAACAAAGTATTATCAGACCTGCAAGTAGTTTACCAAAACCAGCGAACTTTGCACTGGTTGGTAAAAGGCAGCGATTTTTATATGCTACATAATTTGTACGAAAAGTTCTACGATGAAACAGCGGAGACTGTTGACGAGGTTGCCGAGCGTATTTTAATGCTTGGGGGCGTGCCACTGCACCAGTTTTCCGATTATCTCGAAAATGCACAAATTAAACCGGTAACCGAAGTACCAAAAGGAAAAGAAAGTCTGAAACTGGCAGTAAGCGATTACGAGAACTTGCTTCAATCGTACCGCGAGGTGCTTGAGCTGGCTGGTGAAAATGACGATGAAGGAACCAATGCACTATTCAGCGACCTTATTTCGTCAACCGAGAAAAATCTATGGATGCTGAAATCGACTCTTGCATAACATCATAATTTGCAACACTGAATCCCAAAAACCGAAAACCTGCTTCAAATTGAGGCAGGTTTTTTTTACATCAGTTGCTTCTTTATTTGTTTCATTCGCGATTTTAAACCGGCAGAAGGAGAGCGTTCCATTTGTTCGTCGATAATGGCTATCATCTCGGGGGCCATTTCAGGATACCGTTGGCAGGTTCGTGAAAAATACTCGAAGGCCAGGGCCCTTGTGCCAACTTTTACTTTCGGGTTGTTGATCCATTCAATGCATTTGTCGAGCATTAAACCTATGTGCCCCTCTTGCAACGGGCACCTTAATGTCATTTTCAGTCCAATGCGCCGATAGCTGTCGTTGTTGGTGTTTAGCACCAAATCATGTAGTTCATCTAAGATTTCAAAGATGAGTGAATTGTCTTTTTCGGTAGCGTGTTCCATAATCCAGAGCAAGCGCCATGTTTTACCTTTGGGGTTTTCTTTTATGATATTCCAAAGGGTAAGAAAAAGCTCGCGGTTGCCAGCCGTTTTCTGAAACATTAATTCATATTCTGCTTTAAAATAAGCTTCATCTAAAAATTTATCAATGTCTTGTGCTTTCATTTCTAACAAGTAGGAATAGGTGGTGTGAAATTTTCATATAAAGAAAGTAACTTTTTATCGTACTGCCCGTCTCACAGATAAAATAAAATGATTCAAAATGTCAAAAAATAATTTAGCCATGAAAACACTTACTTTAATCACAATTTTTATTATTACAGTTTATGCTTCAATGGGGCAGGCTGACACAGCCGCCGTAACCAATAATGAATTTGAAACGCTAATTGAACAAGAAAAAGAGGGAGATACTTCAGTTGTTGATGTCTTAGATAACGAAGGAGATGTTTTGTCGGAAGGGGCAATAAATAAAAATGATGCGACAGAAAAGGATACCGTGCATGTACGTATCGGCAACCAGAACATTGAAATTATAACCAGCGACCGGGACACAAAAGTCAAAATTGATGATGCCGACGGGTTACGCCCCGATATTGAATGCTCAAAAAAACGTAAACGAAAGTTTGACGGGCACTGGGATGGTCTGGATTTTGGAGCCAATTTGTTACTTGACACTGATTACTCAATGTATCCTGAAGAGACCCCGGAATTTCTGGAAACCCGTCCTGAAAAATCGTTTGAGGTAAACATAAACCTGTTTGAATACAGTTTTGGTTTCGGGCAGTATGTTGGTTTAGTAACCGGTCTCGGTTTTAATTTTAATGACTATAAATTTAAAAACCGCTATAGCTTTAAAAAAGATGAAAACGGTGTACTGCAGCCCTATGCATTGACTGAAGGCGATTTCAGGAAGAGTAAACTTTCAACGGTTTATTTAACAGCCCCCTTGTTGTTTGAATTTCAAATACCTGACAACAGGGGTGAAGACAGGCTTTTTGTTTCAGGCGGCGTAATTGGGGGGCTTAAGCTTGGCGAGCACACAAAATACAAAATTGGTGACGAAAAGAACAAGGACAAGGGCGATCACGGGGTAGCCCCATTACGGTGGGGTTATACTGCCCGTATCGGGTTTGATGATTTTGGGATATATGGAACTTATTACAATACAAAATTATTTGAAGATGGGGTTGGCCCATCAGCAACCCCGGTTACTATTGGGGTAATACTATGTTTTTAAACATTATTTTTGCATGAAGGCAGGAAATGAATCTGGTGCTTGCGCCAGATTCATTTTTTTTGATTAAAAATAATTGCAATTCATTGAAAATATTGCTTTCTTAGGGTGCAAATGGGATGTGTTTGACTATGAGATATGCTTTGTTTTTTCTTGCAATTTTTTGCTCTTGGTTTTCATCGGCAAGTACTGTAAACGCTGAAAGTTTTATGCTTTTTAATACCAGTAACGGAAAATTGAAGCATAATACTGTTGAAACACTTTGTCGTGACCAAATGGGCTTTTTGTGGGTTGGTACCAACTTTGGCCTTAACCGTCTTGACGGTTATACTACAATTAATTATACCAATAACCCGGAAGATACTACTTCAATTTCGGCAAACTTTATCAAGTGTGTTTATAACGACTCACAAAATAATTTATGGGTAGGGACCATTGGAGGTGGATTAAATTTGTATGACAGGCCTAATAATTCATTTATTCGTTTTTTGCCATCACACAAACAAAATAGCATCAGTAGTTATAATATTACCTCAATAGTTGAAGACAAGGATGGTAATATCTGGATTGGGTCCGCATCTAAAAAGCTAAATAAATACATTGTTAAAAAAGATTCATTTGTTGTATATAATCTTGATGAACATGATCCTTTTAACCGTAGTTTATCGAGTATTTACAAGTTGTTGTGCGATAAAAATGGAAATATTTGGGTAGGTTTAAGCCAGGGGGAGGTTTATCGCGTTGACCCTGAAAGTGAGAATATACAATTAGTTAGCACAGAAAACGATGCTGATGTAGCCGATATTGGTTCTATTAATGGTATAGTTGAACTGGATAATTCAATATTGTTTTCTACATGGAATGGTAAAATATACAGTGCCCAACATAAAAGCAAGTACCTGAAACTTCTTTATGGGCCAGAATTGTTTGATAATGCCATTTTATCTGAAATAGAAAAAGGCATTGGAAATGATATTTGGGTTTCCTCTAGGAATAAGGGGCTTTTTCAAGTTGATTTAGATAATGGTAACGTTAAAAGATATCAATATGAAAGCTCTGCCCCTGAGGGTATTGGTTCAAATGGCATGAACGATTTATATATGGACAGCAACAACGACCTTTGGTTGGCATATATGGATAATGGTGTAGGCATGGTGCCGGTCCGTAAGAAAATGTTCTCGCAATTATCACCCGAAGATATCCGGGGTAAAAAGTTTAAAAATATATTTGCGGTTGAGCATGATTCTAAAGGGAATATATGGTTTGGCTCAAGGGGGGAAGGTCTTTGGAAATATGTTAAAAGAACCGGAGAATATAAAAGATATAATGCTGAGAGTTATGATGGTTTAAACAGTAACTTTATATTGAGCCTTGAATGGTCATCATCCGATGAAGAACTTTATGTGGGTACTGATGGCTCATTTATGTCAGTTTTCAATCCGGTAACTGAAGAATTTACTCAGATTACCCATGCCAAAGATGACTGGAGTAGTGCTGTTTTTTCTATCGAAGAAAATGAAAACTTTATATGGGCATCTACCTGGGGCGGTGGTATTAAAGAAATCAGAAAAGATAATCTTACTTACCGCTCAATAAATTTTGATACAAGTGACCAGTTTCGCAATAGTGTTTTCGATATTAGTGTTCGGGGTAATATTATGTGGGTTGCAAATGTGGAAATAGGCCTGTTGAAATATGATTTAACCAACCGATCGTACGAGATTTTTGAGCAACAGCCAACCGACAGCCTGAGTTTACCCGATGAACGTATCAATACAATTTATGTGCAAAACGATAGCGCGATATGGCTTGGTGTTGACGGGCTGGGGGTATATAAATTTAACCCGGTTAAAGGGAAAGTGGAACACAGGTATGAAAATGAAAATGTTGCTGAAAATGTAATTCAGTCAATACAACCCGATAAAAACAATAACCTTTGGGTAACCAGTATTTCAGGTATTGCCCATATTGATTTGAAAAATAACATGGTTTATACTTTTAATGCTAAAAATGGACTTGCAAACAGCCAGTTCAATTTAAATTCAACAAGCTTCGACAGGGAAACCAATACACTTTATGCCGGCGGTATTGACGGGGTTGATTATTTTCAGACCAATAACATTATAATTGATTCCACCGTAAATGAAGTTGTTTTTACAGGTTTAAATGTGATGGGCGAGCCCATTCTAAAACCAAATAAAACTAATCTGAGGGAGTCAATTGAGGTTGCAGAAAATGTATATCTGCATCCGGGTGAGAATATTATTTCTGTTAATTTTTCGTCTTTTGATTTCACTCCTTCACAAAGGAATTGTTACGAATATAAACTTGAGGGTTTTAACAACGAATGGGTGAAGCTTCCTTACGATAAAAATTCAGTCAGTTATACAAACTTGTATCCGGGCAAGTATATACTTAAAGTCAGGGCATGCAACAGTGACGGGGTAATGAGCCAAACAACAAGTAAACTAAGCCTGATTGTGCGTCCAGCGTTTTGGCAAACCACCTGGTTTTATATAATAGCTTTTGTCTTACTTATCGGGTTAAGCTATTTGTATTACAATATCAGAAACCAAAAGCTGATTAAATCGAAGAAAAAACTGGAAAATAAAGTGCAGGAACGCACCAAGGAAATTCTTAAGCAAAAAATTTACATTGAAAAGCAAAATACCGAATTGGAGCAGGCTAACTTAACCAAAGATAAATTCTTCTCAATTATCGGGCACGATTTGCGCAACCCAATGGCCAATGTTAATCAGTTGGTTGATTTGGTAATCACAGAATTTAATACTGCTTCGAAAGAACAAATCATGAGTTATCTTGAAGTGCTCCAGCGTTCATCAGAAACAACCATCAAATTACTCGACGACTTACTAATTTGGTCGCGTACACAAAATGGAAAGATGGAGGCTAAAACTGAAATAGTTGACGTAAATAATTTGTTTAATACTACTGTTGAAACCTGTCAGCTTACTGCCGGGAAGAAGAGTATTCAAATTAATAACCTGAATGAGGATGAGCTGGATGTTGTATGCGATGAGAATATGATGTTGACAGTGTTGCGTAACATTGTTACCAACGCCATTAAATTTTCTTATCCCAACAGTGAAATATTCCTGAATGCACACCAGAGGGGTGAAAATATTATTATTTCGATAGCTGATGAAGGAAAAGGCATGTCGGAAAAACAATTAAGTAGTTTGTTTAAAATTGAAAATGTTTCATCAACCGAAGGTACCGGAGGAGAAACTGGCAGCGGGCTTGGACTTATCATTTGCAAGGAATTTGTGCACGCCAACAATGGCGAAATATGGGCTGAAAGCAAAAAGGATATAGGTACAACATTTTTCATTGCACTTCCTTTTCCTAAAAATTAAAACACGGTGATCATGAAGAGCAGGGTATTAATTTATATTGCCTTAATAATAACAATAGTTGTTTTCTCTTCCACGTATGCATTCTCACGTGATAATATTGTTCGTTTTAATACCGAAAACGGAAGCCTCTCACATAACTCTGTCGAAGCTATTGTCAGGGACAGCCTCGGGTATGTATGGATTGGGACTAACTTCGGGCTTAACCGACTTGATGGGTACCAAACGGTTACTTTTCTGAACAACGAGAACGATTCAACATCGCTGAGCAGCAACCTGATATCTAGTTTGTTTGTTGATTCTAAAGGGCGCCTTTGGGTGGGTACGATCAATGGTGGCCTGAATACGTTTGATTATCAAAAAAGTGGGTTTTCCTGTTATAAAGCATCAGAAAAATCGAATAGCATATTGGGAAACACGATTTCATCAATTACTGAAGATCAGGAGGGCAATATCTGGATTGGAATTGTTGGGAAAGGGGTGAGTTGCCTTGACCCCGAAAATGATTCTTTTAAAAACTATCCACTCGATAATTTTAATACTGAAATGGATATTGACAACACCAATATTAACGATTTGATATGCGATATTGATGGTGATATATGGGTAAGTGTTGACTTTGACCGTAATGCCCTTTACAAAATCGAAACCTCTAACGGGGAAATTTCATACCGGGGAGTTTATGGGGCTGATGAAATTGGGGCAGTAACCGGGATAGCCCAACGCAACGATGGAACACTTTTCTTTTCGGTTTGGAACAATAAACTGGGGGTGGTTAATCCCCAAAGCGACGCTTCAATTAAAATTATTGCCGATACAGAAGTTTTTGGCAACAATCACCCCACGTCGGCAACTTTCGATGGTGAGGGCAATTTATGGGTAGGGACTTGGGAAAACGGACTCCTTAAATTTGATCGGGACCTGCAATTGGTTAATGTTTATAATACCACGGACAATTCCAGCTTACAGTTAAGTTCAAATTCGGTTAACCATTTATTTTACAACGAGGGTGAATTGTGGGTAGGATATAGAAATGGCGGGGCTGACATGCTGACCATTAAAAAGCCGGTATTCGAAACAGTTGAACTTGAAAGTGGCTTAGGTTATAACCAAGTTGATGTGAATGCTTTTTGCGGCGATGATTCAATCGTTTGGGTTGGAAGCAGGGGACAGGGGCTTTTTAGCTACAGTCCGGAAGATCAGCGTGTAAAACATTTCTCGGCAAAGAAATACCCTGAAATGATAAACGATGATATCCTTTGCATTGAAAAAGGAAACGACGGGTTATTGTGGTTAGGTACCGACGGTGATTTTGTTGCATCAATGGATCCACGGACCGATGAGATTAGCTTTGTTCCTCATCAAGAAGGGGACTGGAGCTCAGTTTTCAGTATCGCCGAAACTGATTCATTTTTATGGTGCGGCACGTGGGGGGCAGGTGTAAAAAAACTTAACAAAAAAAGTCGTACGTATATTACCATTCATTTTGACGAAGATGATCAATTTAACAACAGTATTTTTGATGTGAAAATTGATGGTAGCACACTTTGGGCAGCAAGCTTTGGTTTAGGGTTGATTAGATATGACCTAAAAACAGGAAATGAGGAATTCATATTTCAACAAAGCCGGTATGAAAACATTTACGAAGATGTAGTGATTAACGATATTTTTATTGATGAAAATAAAAATTTATGGTTGTCAACAGCAGGCTCGGGCGTATTGCAATATTCATCATTGGATGGTGAAATTAAAGCGCTAACCGCTCAGGACGGCTTGTCTGGAGATGTGGTACAGGCTTCGCTTGTCGATAAGGACCGTAATTTATGGGTGAGTACCAACCGTGGCGTAAGCCTCCTTAATCTCGACAATAAAGAGAATGTGTACACCTTTTACAAGCACAATGGATTATTAATGAACAACCTCAATAAATCGGCACTTTACTTCAATAAAGGTACGCGCCAATTGTTTGTGGGCTCTCCGGCCGGTATGAACTATTGTTTTACTGATAGTATAAGTATCGACCAAACAGTTGAATCGGTTGTGGTAAATAAAGTTGAGGTTGACGGTGAGGTTTATGGAAAGGGGCAATATGGCGAAACATTTGTGCCATCGGTTTATAATGACCAAATTGTTTTGAGGCACAACCATAAAGTTCTCACTTTGTATTTTTCAGCAATGAATTTTAACCCTTCATTTAAAAATAAATATTACTATAAACTCGAAGGTTTTGACCGTGAATGGCACCCTTCTGCTTTCGATAATAACAATGTTCAATATACCAACCTCGATGCCGGTGAATACAATTTCCTTATTAAAGCATCAAACAGCGAGGGGGTGTTGGCTGATACTGTCACTGCCATACCGGTAATTATAAAACCAGCCTGGTGGGAAACCTTCTTCTTTAAAGTGATGTTCTTTATTGTTGTTGCTGCTTTAATTGCTTTTTACGTGCGCATGCAAACCCAAAAATCGAAATTAGAACAGGTTAAACTTGAAAAACTGGTACAGATTAGGACAAAAGAAATAAACGAACAAAAGGAACATATCGAGAAGCAAAAAGCAGAGCTTGAAGCTGCTAACAATACCAAGGATAAGTTTATCTCGATTATCGGGCATGACCTCCGGAACCCGATTAGTACCATTGATCAGTTTAACGAGCTTCTTATTTTAGAAGCAGGTTCACTTTCAGATGAAGAAAAGGAACATTTTCATAAAGTAATGAAGAAGACATCGGCTTATACCCTCGACCTACTCGATGATTTGCTGATTTGGGCCCGGGCGCAAACCCGATCAATCAAAATTGAAAAAGAAAAGCTTTCGATCAATCAATTGTTCAATGAAACCGAAAAGGTGGTGGATTTGATCGCCATGAAAAAAGGGATTAAGATTGAGTTTAGTAAAATATCAAATGTATATGTTTATGCCGATTATAAGTCAGTACTGACTGTGTTGCGAAACTTGGTAACCAATGCCATAAAATTCTCGGAAGCTTCATCCCGGGTAACTATTGATGCAAATGTAGACAAAGATGTTGTTACCATTTCTGTAGCCGACGAGGGTAAAGGGATGAACAAAAAACAGATTACAAACTTATTTAATGTTGGCCATTCATCCTCTACCGAAGGGACGATGGGTGAATCGGGCAGTGGGCTCGGGCTAATAATTTCAAAAGAATTTGTAAATTTAAACGGTGGCGATATTTGGGCATATAGTGAACCGGGAAAAGGCTCAACATTCTATTTTACTTTATCACGGTTTGAAAAAGATTGAAAAGATTGATCGCCTACGGCAGATTGAGAAGGGTTGATTTTTGTTTGGTTCATGTTTAGATCATA
>JASMTI010000194.1:0-2195 GCA_041694375.1 Bacteroidales bacterium
TTTTCAACTGATCGCTAACTTTTACCTGGGCCATTATACCAAAAGCATTTCCAAAACGATAGGTACCACCAAGCCAAAGCCTTTCAAATATAACAAATTGTCCGGTCAAATCAATAGACAAAGGAGAATTCATTGACCCCCTGACCATAAAATAGGGTTTAAATTTAAAAAATCTATTAATATCGAATACATATCCCCCCATAAAAAAAGCATGTATAGATTGCTTGCTAACTGCTCCGGTAACTACATCTTCAACTGTTATTTTATTTGTTATGAGCTTAGGCACTGCCAACCCCAGATAATAATCGGGACTTGATAAATAAACACCAACCCCGGCATTGGGCATAAAGTTCCGGGCAATATCAACAGCAAATGACGGGTCTCCTGGCTCTGTCAATGTAAGATCGGTCAGTTTTGCCTGATAAAAACTAACGCCTGCCTTTAATCCAAACGAAAGGTATACTTCATCGGGATAAGTAATTGTATAAGAATAATCACCATAAATATCTATTTTACTGACAGGGCCAATCTTATCATTCACAACCGATCCGCCTACACCAGTTTCATTACTTAAGGGAGAATGAACATATATGGTTTGTGTGCTTGGGTTACCTTCCCAACCGGTCCATTGTTCACGGGCAATGATACTGGCACTGGTTACCCCCTTGGCTCCGGCATAAGCAGGGTTAATCGACAACAATTGATTCATGTATTGTGTATACATGGTTTCTTGTTGCGCATGGGCAATAAAGCCCAGTAGCATAACAGTGATGAATAATATGTACTTTATAAATCTCACGTTAACACTTTTCTATCTTCGATTATCACTTGCAATATATAAATTGCCTTTATATACTTTTTGGCTCAAACGATCATCATCGCCTAAATCTATTACATACAGATAAACACCGGTTGGAACAACCCCATTACCAATTCTGATCCCCTGATTGGCAATACCATCCCATGGTTCATCATTTGAATACGGTGTTTTTTCATAAATAACATTTCCCCACCGGTTGAAAATTGTAATACTATTCTCGGGATATAATTCAATGTTTTCAATAATAAACTCATCATTTATCCCATCACCATTTGGTGAAAAGCCATCGGGGATTACCGGCAACTTTTGAACAACATCTACAAAAACAGTTGCATTATCGGTAAAATTATTGATGGTACTCATTTGGTAACTGAAAGTATCAGGCCCAAAATAATATGGTTCAGGGATATAAGTCACAATTGAATCATATGGGTTCACAACAAGCTCACCATGTTCAGGCTGATCCAATATGATCAGGAACTCGTAGTCATATTGATCATCTTCATCAATAATATCGTTGGCAAAAATATTAATATCGACTTCTTCCTGCTGATAAGTCGTAACATAATCGTCAACCGCTTCATACGGGTCAACCGGATATCCCACATGAACCATGTCAATACTTGTACACCCAAATTTATCGGTCACTGTCAGATAATAATCGTTGGTCCTGTTTACCTCCAGCGTTGCGCTTTCACCCAACACCACAACATTATCATCATTGTCGTATATCCACCACGAATATTCTAATCCCCCTTCAGGACCTTTACTTGAACTGCCATCAAGCATTACCGCATCTTCTGTTTCCGGCCAAACATCATTACCTGCCCATGCCTGTGTTTCCCTGGCCACAGTTATGTTTATTGTTGTTGTATCGTAATCAGTAATTCCATTCACACTGCTTGATACTACTAACATTATTTCATTTACAGTACCGGGATCGGCCGTAATAGTTGTTGTTTCTGAATCGGGGTTATGTATGTCTACCGTTTCCGAAAGCCATAAATACCCTAGGGTACTTATTCCTATGCTGTTTGAAGCATCAAGGACGAAACCTTCTTCAAGGGCACAATACCCAATTGTTGTATCCCTGCCTGCATCGGCAATAACACGTTGATATATTTCTGTGGATATTTCAGAGCAGTTATTCTCATCGTTTAATTCGCCCATATCATGATCAACGCATGCAGTGTTAAATAAATCACCGGCATAAACATCGGGGATACGGCCTCTTACTTTAATGGTACTTTCTTCAAACAACATCAATTGATCAACATGAAACTGACCACTCCAGTCAGTCCATGTTTGCCCGCCATCAATTGAATACTGTGCATTGGTGAGTACCGAATCAAGCTCATCGATATAAATTATGTCA
>JASMTI010000195.1:0-1484 GCA_041694375.1 Bacteroidales bacterium
TACCGGGTGCCGGGATCTGGGACAGATGCGCCGTCAATATTTAACTGGTAATAATGAAAACCTTCGTCCTGCGGGGCTGATTCCCCCATCCAAAAACCATTTTCATCTTTTATTAAATCATACTTAACGCCCCCAATGTCGAGTTGTACATTGTTTGCACCGGGTGCCTCAATGCGGACCCGTACACGCCCTTGGGAGTTTACTTGCGGATATACTTTGCCGGGTTGGTTTACCGATGAAGGTTTAAAATCTTCCGTAACCTTTTCCGTTTGGGCGGTAACAACAGTACCACACAACAGTGCAAGGACTATCATTAATGATTGAATGTATCTCATAAATCCGGTTAAAATGAATTATTTAAACAACAATTGCGCAAACTGGTGCAAACTTCTTCTCCAAGTGTGGAATTCGTGTGCTGTACCTTCCGATATATAAGAATGAGCATTATATCCGGCATCTTTTAATTCGCTAACGGCATTTTTTACACCATCGGGGCGTTCTTTGCTGCCACAGCTAATAAACACAAGCTCCAATTGCTCGTGATCTTTGATGTCTTCGGGTTTGTAAACACCGCCGCTAAACAAGCCATAATAAGAAAACAAATCGGGACGGTTCAGGGTAATCAACCTTGTTTCGAAACCACCCATCGACAGACCTGCCATAGCCCTGTTCTCCTGATTGTCGAGGGTGCGGTAATTTTCATCAATGTAAGGGATCAATTCATCGACCAACACAGTTTGAAAAGGGGTAATGTCAAAATTTCTCAGCCCCCCAAATTCAATTTCATTGGTCATGCCATAGGTCATAACAACAATAAATGGTTTAGCTTTACCATCGGCAATCAGGTTGTCCATTATAAAATTGACACGTCCCTGGTTGGGCCACGAAGTCTCATTTTCGCAGTAACCGTGTTGCAGATATAAAACCGGGTAGCGCTTCGATGTCTCTTTTTCGTAGCCCGGGGGTGTATAAACAAAAGCTTTGCGCGAAGTCTGTGTGCTTTCTGATGGGAAAAGAATTTCATGCACATGGCCATGCGGAACATCTTTTACGGCAAAAATATCCTGATCATCCGAAGGAATCTCGATACCACTGCCCCAACGGCAAGCACCATAAAACATCTGTGCTCCCGGGTCGGGTACCGATGCACCGTCAATATTCAATTGATAGTAATGAAACCCGACATCCTGGGGGGCTGATTCACCAGTCCAAATACCTTCATCATCTTTTACCAAATCATATTTTACCCCTCCAATATCCAACTGAACATAGTTGGCATCGGGAGCCAATATTTGAGTGCGCACGCGCCCCTGTGAATTTACCATGGGATACTCGCTTTCCGGCTGGTTGATGGATGAAGGTTCAAAATCTTCGATAATTTTTTCACCCGGCTGGGCAAAACAAAAGCTGCCGATGGTGAAAAGCAAAGCTAAAAAAAATGGTTTTTTGTAATTCATAGTGGTTTATATGTTTATAGTTAATGA
>JASMTI010000196.1:0-32448 GCA_041694375.1 Bacteroidales bacterium
TGTTAAGCAAGAGAATATGAAATCAATATATAAACCCTTTTTTACAACGAGGGAACCATGGAGCCATGCCGGATTGGGACTTACTATTGTAAAACAATTGATTGTTAGTTATGAAGGGGAGATATTGGTTAAACCAAATTCAGATAAAGGGACTACAGTAAGTATGTATTTGCCGGTTGTTGAAGATGATTATGCCAATATGTTACCTAAACCTGATGAATTTTATGTGGAAGGGTTTAACGCTAATATATTGCTTGTAAACGATGAAGAAGTTGTACGGACAGTGATGTTTGAATTGTTGAAACAATTGGGATACAATGTAATCTCTTTTAAAAATATCAATAGTGCTTTACAGTTCTACCGGAACAATTTACCGGGTATTGAAATTGTGATGTTGGATGAAAATTTGAAGCAAGAGGATGATTATGAATTATATACAGCTTTTAAAGAGATTAACAGTGATGCGGATATTGTAGTGCTTAAAGCTGATGGTTCATCATCGAATGTAGATGAAAGCATAAATTATATAAATAAACCGGTGAGTTTAGATAAATTAAACAAAGTACTTTCAAAAGTGCTTATCCGTTAAATCGTTATTATGTCAGTTTATTATTTAATTGTTTATTTAATTGTATTAATAATTATAGCATATTTCAGTTTTAAAAAAATCAGAAATTACTCTGATTTTTTTATTGCCCGCAAAAAAGGATCATATATAGCTATAACAGGAAGCCTTGTCGCAACAATTCTGGGTGGATCTGCCGTTATTGGGTCGGTTGATGCCGGAACCGGGATGGGATGGGCGACATCCTGGTTTATGCTTTGTGCTTCGATAGGACTGCTTGGGCTTTTACCCCTTGTGAAAAAGATTAGCAAAATTGGGCGCTTTACCTTGCCTGAATTGCTGGAAGATTTATACGGCACGAAGCCTAAAAACATAGCATCGGTAATTATACCTGTTGCCTGGCTGGGGATTGTTGCTGCCCAGGTAATTGCAGCTGCCAAAATACTTACTAGCTTTATAGAGATTAGTTATACTGCAGGTGTGCTGATTTCAGGCTTTGTATTTATTGCTTATACCATTGCCGGAGGTCAGGTGTCAATCTTAAAAACTGATGCCTTTCAGTCTGTTCTGATTATTCTGGGGCTGATATTGACATCATTAATGGCTTATTTTTATGAACCGGAATTTCAAATCAGGCAGTTTAACTTTCCGTTCAATCACGATTTTACCCCTTTTAGTTTATTTTTACTCCTTATAACATATTCTACAACTTTTACTGCCGGACCTGATATATATTCAAGGATATTTAGTTCGAAAAATGAAAAAACCGCTAGACAAGCGATTGTTACCACAGCAATAATCTTAATCCCTGTTGCTTTTATCATTGGTCACTTAAGTGTTGTTGGCGAAACTTTAAATTATCCAACAACAGCAGAAGGGGCAAAGCTGATTAATATCGGGTTAATTGTTTTGCCGGGATGGTTATTGCCTTTGGTGATTTTAGCCTTGCTTAGTGCTGTTTTATCTTCAGCCGACACTTCTATGCTTAGTGCATCAATAATTATTACCGATTTTTTTGAGAAAAACAATTTTTCAATTGCCAGCATTTTTAAAACCCGGATAGTAATTGCGTTGATGGGGGTTGTCAGTATGCTAATTGCATTAAATTTTTCATCTATAATTGGAATGCTTTTAATGGCATTGTCGGTTTATTCAGGGGCATTTACACTGCCAATTATTTTAGGGCTGGCTGGTGTGGGGACCAAAGCTAAATATGTATCGATGGCTATTTTTTCGGGTGGCACAATTGCATTAGCCGGTAAAATTATTGCTGAATCGGTAGATGAACTTACCGGTAACCTGGTTATTGTTTTGGCGTTTGTTATTAATGCTGTTTTTATGCTTATTGGGAACCGGGCTTATAGGTCGGGGCATAATGCAACTTCAAAATAAAAGCAAAATTTATAGCCGGGCTTTTTGGTTTCGCAAGGTGAAAGAGATATAAAAAACCCGGCAATCAGCCGGGTTTTTTATGCTTTTATATCCGGTACAATAGTTCGGTGCTATTTTTTAAATCGTTGACAATGAGTTGTTTGTGCCTTGCTTATTTAATTGTCTAAATTACTGATATTTAATTTGTTACAAACAAAGTCTCATGTCTCAAGTCTAAAATCTAACGTACTGTTGCGGTAGAAACCGGAATAATTTTAACTTATCGTAAAGCTGCCTGAGCTGCTGCCAGACGGGCAATAGGCACCCTGAACGGAGAACAACTCACGTAGTTCATCCCGGCTTTTACGCAGAATTCAACAGAGCTTGGTTCGCCGCCATGTTCGCCACAAATACCCACTTTAAGGTTTTCGCGTGTGCTGCGTCCTTTTTCAATACCCATTTTTACGAGCTGGCCAACACCTTCCTGGTCAAGTACCTGGAACGGGTCGTTTTTCAGCAAGCCTTTTTTCAGGTAAACAGGTAAAAATTTGCCTGCATCGTCGCGTGAATAACCAAAAGTCATTTGGGTAAGGTCGTTTGTGCCAAATGAGAAAAATTCAGCTACTTCAGCAATCTCATCAGCAGTTACTGCTGCCCTTGGTACTTCAATCATGGTCCCTACCAGGTAGTCAATCTTTTCATTCTTTTCTGCAAAAACAGCTTCTGCAGTTGAACGGACGATTTCTTTCTGTAGTTTTAGTTCTTTTAGGGTACCAACAAGTGGTATCATAATTTCGGGTAGTACTACAGTACCTTTTGCTTTCAGTTCAAGTGCTGCTTCAATAATAGCCCTTGCCTGCATCTCGGTAATTTCAGGATATGTATTGCCCAGTCGGCACCCACGGTGTCCCAGCATTGGGTTAAATTCGTGCAGGTCTTCAACTTTTTGTTTAACAATATCAGCTGAAATGCCCATTTCTTTAGCCATCTCCTCCTGGTTTTCTTCTTCATGCGGAACAAATTCGTGCAATGGTGGGTCAAGTAAACGAACGGTTACCGGCAGCCCGTCCATTGCTTCAAATACGCTTGTAAAATCTTTTTTCTGTATCGGGAGTAATTTATCGAGCGCTTTTCTTCTTCCGGCTTCATCGTCGGCCAAAATCATTTCGCGCATACGTATAATACGTTCACCTTCAAAAAACATGTGCTCGGTACGGCACAGTCCAATTCCTTCGGCGCCATACTTGCGTGCTACACTTGCATCACGCTCTGTTTCGGCATTGGTACGCACTTTTACATTTCTGTATTTATCGGCCAGTTCCATGATGGCACCAAAGTCACCACTTAATTCAGGATCGATGGTTGCAATTTTATCTTCGTAAACTTCACCTGTAGTTCCGTTTAACGATATCCAGTCGCCTTCTTTAAAAGTCCTTCCTGCAACGATCATGGTACGTGTTTTACCGTTGATTTTACAACCGGAAGCACCTGACACACAGCATTTACCCATGCCGCGTGCAACAACAGCTGCGTGTGAGGTCATACCACCGCGTGCAGTTAAAATACCACGTGCAACATCCATACCTTCAAGGTCTTCGGGCGAAGTTTCGATACGGGCCAGTATTGTTTGTTTAAATTTGTTGGCTTCATCGGCGTGGAAAACAAGTTGTCCGGTAGCTGCACCGGGCGATGCCGGTAACCCTTTGGCAATAACATTGGCCGACTTAATGGCTTTTTTATCAAAAACAGGGTGGAGTAGCTCATCAAGCTTGTTAGGCTCCTGACGAAGAATTGCTGTTTTTTCATCAATTAAGCCTTCTTTTAGCATGTCCATGGCTATTTTTACCATAGCTGCTGCTGTGCGTTTTCCATTACGGGTTTGAAGCATCCATAGTTTACGGTCCTGAATGGTAAACTCAAGGTCTTGCATATCTTTAAAATAGTCTTCAAGCTTTTGCTGAACTTTGTCCAATTCTTTAAATGCTTCGGGCATTGATTCTTCAAGTGAAGGAAAATTATTTGCGCGTTCTTCTTCCGATATACCTGAAAGTTTAGCCCAGCGCAATGAGCCTTCTTTGGTAATTTGCTGTGGCGTGCGTACTCCGGCTACAACATCTTCACCTTGTGCATTGATGAGATATTCACCGTTGAAAATATTTTCCCCGGTGGCTGCATCACGTGTAAAAGCTACACCTGTAGCCGAATTTTCACCCATGTTCCCGAATACCATGGCCTGTACATTCACTGCGGTACCCCATTCTTCGGGTATCTGGTGCATGGCACGGTAATAATTGGCCCTTGGGTTCATCCAACTGTCGAATACGGCTGCAATTGCGCCCCAAAGCTGATCCCATGGGTTATCCGGGAAATCGCGGCCTGTACTCTTTTTAACAGCGGCCTTGAATTTTGTCACCAGGTTTTTGAGGTCTTCAACTTCGAGGTTAACATCATTATCGACGCCCTTGGCTTCTTTTACTTCGTCCATAATTGCCTCGAAGGGGTCGATGTCTTCTTTCGATTCAGGCTTCATACCTAAAACCACATCACCGTACATTTGAACAAAACGGCGGTATGAATCCCAGGCAAAACGCTCATTGCCCGATTTTTTAGCAATCGACAATACGGCTTCATCGTTCATGCCGAGGTTCAATACGGTATCCATCATACCGGGCATTGAAACACGAGCACCCGAACGGACAGATAAAAGCAATGGGTTGTCTTTTGACCCAAAGCCCATGTTCATAATGTCTTCGACTTGGTTCATGGCGGACTCAACTTCATTTTTAATTAAAGCTACCACCTTGTCTTCACCTTCTTTGTTGTAAATTGTACATGCATCGGTTGTAATGGTAAACCCTGGAGGAACAGGAACCCCGATTAGGTTCATTTCTGCAAGGTTGGCGCCTTTACCTCCCAATAACTCTCTCATGTCGGATTTACCTTCGGCTTTTCCATTACCAAAAGAATAAACGTACTTTGTTGTCATAATTGAATGTTTGTTTATGAATTTGTTGTTTTGCTTTCTAAGAAATTGAAACTCAAAAAATCAATATTGTTTGATTTGATTGAATATCAAGGGGAACAAAGTTAATATTTTTTGGAATTGTACAGGTGTTGCTTGCAAATAAATATTGAATGTTTTAGATATGTTAATTGAGTGAAAGTGTATCTGATAAATTAACACTAATTAACTTTGATTATCACCTGTTAACGGAGATATGGCGTATATTTGTAGTGTTAGTAAAGCAATAGATTTTTCATAGAATTAGGTTTGGTTAGGATTTAGAGGATGGCAATTTTGTCATCCTTTTTCTTTGGTTTTTTTTATGCCAAGGCTGTCTAATTCTTTTGGCGAAATTGAAGGTATTTCTTGTTTTTTCAACTTCTTTATTACAAGCTCACCGCATTTTTTTGCATCATTTTCTGATGTGAATTTTTGTTTCCCCGGTACGCCGGGTATTGATTCTTGCAGAATGAAACGTTTATTATCAACATGAATTTCATATCCCCAACTACCACTTTTTTCAAAAACATGAAGTGTTAAGTTTTCGGTGTTTTCAATTTTTGGAAATGAAAAAGTCCCGGCTTTTTTAGAGTCGGGACTTTTAATATTGTTAAATATAAAAACAGCTGAAATTACAACTACTAAAGTTATAATTACTGCTATGGTTCTTTTCTTAATTGTCATCGCTGTCAACTTCGGCATAAGGTTGGAACATGTAACTATCGTCTTTATAAGTTGAACTTGTACGTCCACCTACAATATAGCCGTATCCGTCAAGAACAAAAGATCCGGCACCTTCACGTTGTCCGTAATTTGTTTCAATTGAAGTTTTTTCAATCCATGCACCTTCTACGTCAAGAGTTGGGTCCCATTCAAAAGTAGAAGATAGAGAACTTCCATTAGATCCGGCTGTCAAGTATATTTTACCGTTAGCTGCATAAATCGAAGCGCTGTATCTTGGTATTCCGTTATTGCCGGTGTCTGTATCGGTAACTTTTTCTAATTCGGTCCAACTGTCTGCTTCCGGGTCGTAAACGTAGTGGTCGTTTAGTGTGCCGTTGTTTGACTGTCCAGAGATTACATGGGCTTTACCATTAAGAACAGTCACATTTGCTTTATGTCGTTTGTCACCTCTAAGAGCTGCAACACTTGTCCATGAATCGCCGTCGAATTTATAAAAATCGTTTCTAAAAATTTTCATATCGTCCATCGAACCTAAGCCAATATAAATATCGTTTCCGATGGCAAAAGCACTGGCAAATCTTCTGGCGCCTCCGGGGTATGTGCCCACTGACGACCATGTGTCAGTTTCTGCATTGTATGACCAAATGTCATCTAAATCATTGTCACCATCGTAACCTAAACCTACAAAGCCTGTAGTACCATTGCTTGTGCTTATGTTGTAAGCCCTTGGGGTTCCGGGGAAATCAGCAACTTGTGACCATGAATCTTTCACGGGGTCGTATTTCCAAAAATCGGTTAGGTAATCGTCATCATCACGGCCCATACCCCAGTATCCGTATCCGTCAATGGCAAAGCTCGATCCGTATGCACGTGCTTTACCTACGTATATAGCTTTAGTTACCCAGTTACCAAGCAGGTCGGAATCATTGTCTACGCATGAAGGTAAAAATGCTGTTAAGGCTACAGCAATAATCATTAGTGTTTTAAATCTCATTGTATTTACTTTTTTATTGTCGGTTCAAATTTATAATTAATGTATTTTTTGACTGATGTTTAGCGTTTAAATTTAGTTGCTTATTTGCTGCCGACAAATATAGAACTTTTAGCGAAAAAGATTAACGCATTATGGTTTTTTATGATATTATGTTAATGCCTGTTAAAAGGTTGAAATGAGCACGCAATTTAAATTTGGTACTATAAAAATATTTTTACTTTTGCCGATACTAAAAATGATATAATGAACAGAATGGTACGTTTCCTATTACCGCTATTTATTTTAGCCACTATTTTAAGTTCGTGTGAATTTACAACGAATGATATTAAATACAATATGGGTGACCATTTTATTGATGATCCGGCCAATGTTTTTTTGGTTGATACGATGACTGTAAAAACATATAGTGTGGTAACCGATTCTTTTTACACTTCGCAAGCTGAACGTTTGTTAACAGGTCGGTATATCAATAAATACGGTGTTGAAACGCTGTGTGAATCTTATCTTCGTTTTGACCCGACAACGAAACCTAATCTTTCAGATAACAAATCGGCTGTTTACGATTCTGCTGGTTTTGTTATTTATACCGATGGGTATAAGTTTGGAGATACGTCAATTGTTGCCGGCTTTGATGTTTACAGGGTTACCCGGCAAATTGAGTATGACGAAGATTACGATTATTTATATAACACTTCACAATTTGATACAGAAGATCAACCTATTGGTTCTTTTACTGTTGATTTCAATTCTGATGTTGACTCAATACTTGTCAGCCTTCCCGATTCATTCGGGAAAGAGTTGTATGATATGGTTTACAATGAAGATGAAATACTGTATAAGGAAAATATTGACGGTAAATCATATTTTAAGACAGAATTTCTAAAAGGGTTTAAAATTGCCCCTAAAGCCGATAATGAATCGATTATTTTTGGTTTGCAGGCTAATCCCGATTCCGTGCGTTCGCCACGTATCGATTTGTATTATCACGATAATTCTTTAAATGATAATCTGGCCATTTCATTTAAAATGGAAAGTGCCAATATAAGCGGTGTATATAATACTCATGCATTTTCACATATTGAAAATAATTATGCCGGTTCAATTTTTGACAGTAACGAACCCGGTGAAGCACTTGAAGGGGTTGAAGACAAAGAGAAATCAAAATATCCCTCCTCAAAGAGTAATGAAATTACGATTTCGCAGGCAGGTAGCTTGTTGTCGACCCGTATTGAAATACCATATGTTGATAATCTGTACGGTTATGGGAGGGCTGCCATTGTAAAAGCTGAATTAATTATTGACCCTTTAGATGATTCGTTTGATGAAAAAAGTGATTTGCCACCTAGGTTGGTAATGGATATTGTTGATGAGGATAACAATTATTATAATGATTTGTTTAAGGTAGGTACTCAGGATATTGTTGTGAGTGAGTTGGATTACGATGATGAGTTTAAAAGCAAGACCCACTATCGTTTTGATATTACGAATTTTATAAAGACTGAATATGAAGATTTCGGGACTAAGCAGTATTCACTGTTATTGTTAACCCCGTTTAATTTTAAAAAACCCGATGTTGATCAGTTAATAATTGGTTCTCCCGAAAATGAAGAAAACCCGATGAAGCTAAAAGTTTATCTTACTAACTTTTAAAAAATTAAAAATGCGATATAAAACACGATACAGCTTTTTGATATTAGTTTTAATTACAATATTTGTTTCAGAATCTGAAGCGCAAAATAATACTTCATCCCCATACTCGGTTTACGGAGTTGGCGACTTATCGAGTGTTGCGTATGGCCGGAACATTGGTTTGGGTGGTACCGGGCTGGCATTGCGCAGCCCTAATTCGTTAAACCTGAAAAACCCGGCCTCGGTAACAGCCATTGACAGCCTTTCGGTTTTGTTTGAAACCGGCGTATTTTTGAAATACACCGAAACAGAATCGCCTGAACTTCTTAATTCATATAAGGATGGTAACTTATCGCATCTGGCACTGGGGCATCGGTATACTTCTTGGCTTATGGTATCTTATGGCCTAATGCCGTACTCAGATATTGGTTACCATTTTATTACCCAAAAAGCAGTTGAAGGTGAAGAGAGCATGACAACTACAACCTGGGAAGGCTCTGGTGCGATTAATAAGATTTTTTATTCGTTAGGTTTAAAAATCAATAAGAACTTTTCAATTGGTAATGAATTTGCCTTTTACTATGGCCCAATTAATCAGGAGCGGTTAACCAGCGCACAAATTGACATTCATCCAACAACAGGCCAAAAAATTACTTCGTCAAACTATACTATATTTTCTACAAACTCACGTTATTCAGGCATTTCTGTAAAACCAGCCATTCAATATACCGCTTTTTTTGGTGAGAAAGGTTCAAACCTGACTATAGGAGCTACATACAGTCCTGAGCAACTTTTCTTTGGAGAGTCGGATTACACGGTTCAGCAAACTTATGGTTCTTCGTCAACCGCATATACTGTATATACTGATCAATTGAGGGTTGACCCTCTTGATATACCTGTTTCGTATGGCGCCGGGGTAAGTTTTACTTATCGTGGTAAGTATTTGGCCACGGCCGATTATGAAGAAGAAAACTGGGGCAGCGGTAATAATAAAGCACAATATAAAAATCGTCAGATTTATTCATTTGGTGTAGAACGATTGCCACACAACTCATTGAATTATTTCGAGCGTTGTTCATACCGCGCCGGGGTTCGTTACGATACCGGTTATCTAAATGTAAACCGCTACAATGTTAGCGATATGCGTTTTACGCTGGGAGCAGGTTTTCCGATACAAAAATCGCGTTCAACCCTGAATGTTAGTTTAGAGGCCGGACAAATAGGAAAAGTAGGAAGCGGCTTGATACGTGAGCGCTATGCTAAGATATCAATTGCATTCTCGTTTCACGATTATTGGTTTCTTGAACGTAAAATCGATTAGAAAATCAGCTTAACAATTTTTGTTGCCTTTTAAAGGATGTTAACTGTATTTTTCTATATTTTTGCTTTTGATAAAAAGAAAATAGATATAATTGGAAACATAAAATATTTAAACATAATTTTTTAACACTTATTTGTATGAATAACAAGATAGCTATTCTGGTAATATTAATGATAGTATCCGTGAAAGTGTTTTCGCAGGATAAAATGACGTTTGGCGTTAATTTCGGGTATGATTATAACGATAAGTATCTCGAGAATATATTCGGTGCCAAAAATACTAATGAAATTCCTGATTTTAATGTTGGCGTTGATGTTGGTGTTGAGCTAACTGAACGTATCAGGGTTCGTGGTGAACTAAAATATGTAAATCTCAGTTTTACCCGTGAATTTTCGTACCCTGAAAAAAGTTCAAATATTGACTATACTAAATTTTCGGCAAATTTTATTGATTTTAATCCCCGTTTTGACTACCGTTTGTTTTCGTTGGGTAATTTCGACACTTATTTTTCAACCGGAATAAAACTGGAATTTTCAGCGGGCGATTATATTCGCACTTATAATTATGATGGAGAAAAGTTAGACGACATGAAACATTTCGGTAATGGTAAATATGAGCATAAATCGATCATGGCCGGTGTAGTGGGTGGCTTTATTTTTAAATATAATATCAATCAAAACCTTGGTATTACAGTAACCCCCGAATACACTAGTTTCCTGACCCGCTTTTACGAAGAAAATCAAACAGCGCTTCAACGTGCCAATGTTAATATTGGTATCGAATGGACTTTTTAAAAAAGATTATACAACGATAATAAAAGCGCAGGAGTTAGAGTTAATAAGCTTCTGCGTTTTTTTTGGTTTAATCTGAAAATACAGGATGTTTACTTTTAAACTGTTGGATAATTTCATCGTGGTCGAAAGCTAACTTAGGGAGCTTGCTTATGTTGAACCACTGAGCATTTGCTGCATCATCGCCGGCATTAATGGCAATGATGTTTTCAACAAGCCCCCAAAATACAACCGAAATTGTACGCCCCCTCGGATCTCGGGTTTTCCAAAGGTGGCGAATTCTTTTAACTTTACCTTCTCAATGCCGGTTTCCTCCCTTAGTTCCCTTTTGCAGGCATCAATCAGGTCTTCGTCCATCTCGATAAAACCACCGGGCAATGCCCACATGTTTTTGTATGGTTCATTTCCCCTTTCGATAAGTAAAATAAAATGCTGATCTTTTTCTTTGGCTATAATTATGGCATCGGTAGTTACGCTGGGTCTTGGATATTTATAGGTAAAAGTCATCTCGTTTTCAGCTAATAATTCTTTTCATTAATCGTAATTGATGAGTGTATCGTTGGGTCTCAATATTGAATATACCGGCATGGTCAAGGTTGTCGATCCTGACTTTACCCGATGAGTGGATAATTTTATTCTTCTCCCAAATAATTCCAACGTGTGTAATTTCACCTTCCTCGTTATCAAAAAAAGCAAGGTCGCCAGGGAGGGCTTCTTCTACAAACGAAAAATTTTCACCCATTAAAGCTTGTTGCGATGCGTCGCGGGGAATGTTAATGCCCCCGATTTTGTATGCAATTTGTGTGAGTCCGGAACAATCAACGCCCAAGGGAGTGCGCCCGCCCCATAAATATGGTGAGTTAAAATAGCTTAAAGCGCTATTAATGATGCGCGTACGTACATCTTTTTCAACAGGTTTCACGGGCGTATTGCTAAGTAATTTATAGGTTGTGTTTGCTATTTTAAAAGTTGAATGCTTTTTCACAAAGCGGGGAAGGGTGCTGCCGGCAACAATGAGGAAATTGCGGTAATCATCAGTTTGCTGAATAATATTGAAGATGTCGGCTGTTATGTAATGCTGTTTGTTTGACAAGTAGTTATATTCCCTTTTTGGAATTTTTACCACCATTTTAGAATCTATCCAGCCTTCATATCCATCGTGATGTAATTTTATTTTACACCACTTTTTTTCATCCTCTAAAATTTCATAATGTTCACCAAGCAATATCTGTGTACACATTTCACTTTTTTCGGTTGGTTCGGTACGAACAGGAATGGAGCTGAGATCTGAAATTCCGTACATGTCAATC
Source organism: Bacteroidales bacterium (assembly GCA_041694375.1). GTDB lineage: Bacteria > Bacteroidota > Bacteroidia > Bacteroidales > Prolixibacteraceae > Roseimarinus. Next base: position 11,670 of record JASMTI010000196.1, read on the forward strand.
GTTATGCTTTTCTAAATTTATATGTTTCAAATATACAATAATCTTATTGTGATGGTATATATTGCTAAATATTTTTCTATTTTTAAGAATCATTCAATTTTGCTTAACAAACGTAATTTATGGGGACTAAAAATAATAAATTATTAAGCGTATTTCGGAAATTTTATTTTGCCATATTTTTGGTTTTAACTTTTGGGGTTGTTTATTTTCTTTTCCCCAAACAAGGTACTTTTAAGTACGAATTTCAAAAGGGAAAGCCATGGGCCCACGAAACATTAATTGCTCCGTTTGATTTTCCGATTCAAAAGCCCGATGAAGTTATCCAGGCTGAAAGAGATTCCTTATTGTCGAATTATATTCCCTATTTTTCGGTTGACCCATCAGTAAAAGAAAGCCAGCTTGGTGTGCTGGAAAATCATATAGAACAAACTTTTAATAAAATTGATGTAGAGGTTGATTCAACAGAGAGGGCAAGATTGAAAGAAAAACTTATTGGGCTGGTTGAATCTATCTATTCCCATGGAATTTTAAATAATTCTATTGATTCGTACAAAGCCTTGGATGATAAAAAATTTCTTAACAAAGTTGAGCGTAACAGGGCTGTTAAAGTGCCGGTGTCATCTGTTTATTCTATTAAGTCGGCCTATGTTGGGTTAAGCGATTCGATAAATAAAATGTCCGAATCTCAGCCTTTATTGTTCAAATTACAGGAGAATATAGATTTTAGCAATATTCTCGTGCCTAACCTCAAATATGATGAGGAGTACAACAATACAAAAATTGAGGAGTTGTTAAGCGGCCTTTCTACTACACGCGGGGCTGTATTAACAGGTGTACGCATTATTTCGGAGGGCGATCTTGTTAACAACGATAATTTTATCATCCTGCAATCATTAAAGCAGGCATACGAAAAAAACCGCATGTACGGAGGTTGGATTTCGACAATAATTGTTGGGCAAATGATTTTAATTGCAGCCTTGCTTGCTGTGCTGGTTTTGTATTTGCAGAATTTTAACCGTAAGGTTTTCTGGAAGAAGCGGAACTTTTCATTGATCCTTACAACCATGTTGGTTATGGTTATTCTGGCCCGCTTAATTTACGAAAATGATTCGCTCAACATGTACATATTGCCAATTTGTATGTTGCCTCTTATTATCCGCACTTTTTTGGGGGGGCGGATGGCCATAATGATACATATCATAACAGTATTGATTGTTGGTTTTATGGCACCTAACAGTTTTGAGTTTGTGCTTATTCAAATTGTAGCAGGTATTGTTGCTGTTATTAGTCTGAGTAAGTTACACCGCCGGGGCCACTTAATTATTACATCGTTGATTCTAGTTGCTACCTATTCTGTATTGTATATTGGTTTTGAAATTATCAAGGAGGCTGATATTCATAATATTGGATGGGGCGATTTAACCTGGTTTGTAGTCAATGGATTTCTTTTACTGATTGCTTATCCCCTGGTGTATGTGTTTGAAAAAGTATTTGGGTTTTTGTCAGATGTTACCCTTGTTGAGCTTTCTGATACCAATCACCCGTTGTTGCGTAAACTGGCCGAAATAGCTCCCGGGACTTTTCAGCATTCGATGCAGGTTGCCAACTTATCAGAAGAGATAATTTTGCGGATCGGCGGAAACCCGATGTTGGTCAGAACGGGTGCCCTTTATCATGATGTGGGAAAAATTAACAGCTCACAATATTTTATTGAGAATCAGCCTGGAGGGGAGAACCCGCACGATCGTTTATCGAATAAAAAAAGTGTGGAGAAAATTGTAAGCCATGTGTTTGATGGTGTCAGGCTGGCAAAAAAATACAATCTCCCCGATACCATTATTGATTTTATAAAAATGCACCATGGTAAAAGCCTGGTCAAGTATTTTTATTTGAAACAAAAGGAGCAAAACCCTGATTTAGAACTTAGAAAAGAAGATTACATGTATCCCGGGCCTAACCCCACCACCCGCGAAACGGCCGTGGTTATGTTATCAGACAGCATTGAAGCTGCATCGCGCAGCCTGCCCGAGAAAAATGAAGAGACACTGCGTAATTTGATCAACCAGATCATTGACTCAAAAATTGATAACCATGAACTCGATGACGCTCCGCTCACCTTTAAGGATATAAAAGATATTAAAACAATTTTTCTCGAAAAAATGAAAAATATTTACCATGTTAGGATTCAATATCCTACAGAGGAAAATGAAAGCAATGATGACAGACAAACTGAAGACAATAAAAATAAAAAATAATACAAAAGCAGGATATTTTAGTATGAAAAATAATAAAAACAAAGCTGGTTTGAGAAAAAGTGACTTTGATAAAGTAGTAGATGGTAAATCTGTGTCATTATATATATTGGGAAATGAAAATGGGGCAGAGGTTTCAATTACGAATTACGGAGGGAAAGTTGTATCACTGTTAGTGCCCGATAAAAACAATCAATTGGTGGATGTTGTAACAGGTTATAATACGATTGATGGTTATTTAAATTCTGGTGAAATCTACTTTGGGGCTACCATTGGGCGTTATGGCAACCGTATTGCAAACGGGAAATTTTCAATTGATGGGGTTGAATACAAGTTGAAACAAAATAATGGTCCTAATAATCTGCATGGTGGTGAAAAAGGCTTTCACGCAGTGGTTTGGAATGCAAGGCAGATCAATGAGGGTACCCTCGAATTAACATATTTGTCGGCAGATATGGAAGAAGGCTTCCCGGGCAACCTTGATGTGAAAGTTATCTATAAATTGAACAACGAAAATCAGCTTGTTATTGAATATTTTGCAACTACCGATAAAAAAACTTTGTGCAATTTAACCAATCATACTTACTTTAATTTGAGTGGTGAAGGGGCTGAAACCATTCTCGACCATGTTTTAAAACTCAACGCAAGTCATTATACACCAACTGACAAAACGGCTATTCCTACAGGAGAAATTAAAGGGGTAGAAGGTACACCTATGGATTTCACGAAAGAAAAAGAAATTGGGGCACAAATTGATGACGATTTTATTGATTTGGAATATGGAAGTGGATACGACCATAATTTTGTGCTGGATAAGCAAAAAAATGGTGTTGAAAAGTTGGGATATATTTATTCTCCTGTGACTAATATTCAAATGGATTTTTATACCGACCAGCCGGGGGTGCAACTTTATACCGGAAATTTTATGGACGGTTCTCAAATCGGGAAAAAAGGAAAAGCCTATCTAAAGCGATCTGCTTTTTGTCTTGAAGCACAACATTATCCCGATTCCCCGAATAGACCAGAATTTCCGTCAACCATACTCGAACCAGGTCAGGAGTACAGGCAAACAACCATTTACGGTTTTTCTTTACATGAATAACCAAATTACATTTTTATGCGCTTGTTAATAATTGATGGCATTGTAAGTACAAGAAATGAGTATATTAACTTGATTGATAATAAATATTTATCGGATGTAAGTGAAGCTAATTCGGCTGAAGATGCAGCATTTCATATTCTTGAAAGAAAGCCTGATGTGATCATTACTTCCGATGTTTTATCGTTTAGGAGTGGCTATGATTTAGCAAAATTGATAACCGATTTGGACTTGAAAATACCAGTTATTATTATATCAAACGATACAGATCGGGCAATATTGGCCATTACCAACAATGTATTTGATTTTATTGTCAGTCCTGTTAATTCTCTTCGCCTAAACGATGCAATTGAGAGGGCATTGGGCACTATAAAAGAAATGTATGAAAGCAAAGATAAAGCCTCGGACACGGCTGATGTAAAAGTTAAAATTAATACACCTTCGGGGTTTCGTTTAATTGAACTTGACCGGCTTATGTATTGCGAAGCTGAAGGTACTTATACAAAACTTTACTTTAACGATGGCGAATGGTATTATTCTACATATAATTTGGGTAAAATTGAAGACTTGATTAAGGACTACTTCTTTATTCGAATTAACCGTTCAGTAGTGATTAATTTAAGAAAAGTAAAATTTATAAATAAAAAAGACGAAACATGCGTGCTTGAAGATGGATTACAGGCAAAATTTAAAATGACAAAAAAGAAAATACGCGAAATGGAGAAGAACCTAACAATTTAGCATTAAAGGATGAAGAATGAAATTAAAGCCATAATAATTGACGATGATAGTTCTGCCCGCAATATCTTAAAGCATTATCTTAAAATATGCAAGAATGTTAATGTTGTCGGGAGTTTGCCCGACACAGAATCTGGGCTGAAGGTTATAAGTGATCTAAAACCCAATGTTGTTTTTCTGGATATTAATATGCCAAACGAAAATGGGCTTGACTTTGCAAAAAGATTGAGGGAACAGGGTAGTGAAGTACATATTGTTTTTACAACTGCCTATAAAAAATATGCCGTTTCAGCTTTTGATATAAAGCCGGTCGATTATTTAGTAAAACCATTTGGGGTAGACGAGGTGTTTAATGTTTTATCGAAAATTAATAAAATTTTCATAAAACAGAAAAGTCAAGACAATGAAGGTTTTTGGGGCTCAGTAGTGACCGATAAGTTCAAGTTCAAAACTTTATCGGGCTATGTTTTTCTTTACCCTAATGAAATATGTTACGTATCTACACAAAAAGGAAATACAAAATTATTTTTGTGTGATGGCAGTATTATCAGGGTTTTAGGCTTAATGAATGAAATTGAATCAAAGCTTACACACAATAATTTTGTCAGAATTAACCGGTCAGTATTGCTAAATAGTCAGTATATTTATTCAATAAACAAGAAGAATCAAGAGTGTATTGTTAAATGTAACAATCTTGAAGAAAATTTTCATTTGAAGAATGAAATTATGGAACTGATCATTAACAATGACACAATAAAACTTTGAGCCTTATGAACAAGAATACACGGAATATTATTATAGGGGTTGGTGTCGCTTTTATAATTTTTATGTTGTGGTATTTTAGGGCTATTATTGGCTATATTGTCATTGCAGCAATTTTGGCAATGATTGGCAGGCCTTTTGTCCGTTGGCTCAAAAAAATCAAAATATGGAAATTTCGGTTGGGGGCATCGCTAAGTGCTTTTATTACGTTGATATTGCTCGGAGGGTTTTTCTTTAGCATATTCAGGTTTCTTATACCATTATTGGTGAGTGAGTTCGATCAGCTGGCTAATATTAATGTAAACGATTATCTTAAGCAGCTCGAAGTTCCACTGAACCGGATAAGCGAATTTTTATACGGTGAGAGCTTTTCAATGTCTGACGGAAGCTTTCAAACAATTTTAGGTGAACGTATATCGTCATTTTTTGAAATGTCGCAGGTAACCGACTTGTTTGGTGCAATAGCCGGAACCCTGGGCAGTGTTTTCATGGGGGTGTTTTCAGTTGCTTTTATCACCTTTTTCTTTCTTCGCGAAGAGGGTATGTTCCGCAAAGGTATAATGATATTGTCTCCTACCGGTTATGAAGAGCGTGTTTCAAACAGTATCGACCGTATTTCATATTTATTGCGCCGATATTTTATAGGGATTATCCTTGAAGTAATATTGGTAATGACCCTCGATACCGTTGGTCTTACTATTGTAGGCCTTGATTTCTCAGAGGCTGTGGTTATAGGTATGTTTTGTGGCTTGTTTAATGTAATTCCCTATTTGGGTCCCTGGATTGGTAGTGCCGTTGGTGTTTTAATCGGGTTGGCAATAAATATTAACGCCGATTTTATGTCCGAAACGCTTCCAATATTGGGCTTAATGGTGTTGGTATTTGTTTCTGTACAGGTTATTGACAATGTTCTTTTTCAACCATTAATTTATTCGAGCAGCGTTAAGGCGCACCCAATGGAGATTTTTCTTGTGATAATTGCAGCCGGAAGTTTTGCAGGTGTATTGGGTATGATCCTGGCAATCCCGGTTTATACAATTTTCAGGGTTTTGGGTGCCGAATTCCTCTCTGAATTTAAAATTATTCGTAAATTGACTGAGAATATGGACCGGGAAATGGATGAACAAATGGAGAAGAAAAGAAAATAACCGGGTTTGTCTTACTTAATATATCTTAAACGTATGAAAAAGCTGTTTTATTATTTTGTAGCCATGTTGGTTGTTGTCCTTGCATGTTACCAAAGTATTAGTGCCCAGGTTTTTTTTAAGGCAGGTGTTGGATATGGTTCTGGTACTCAAAAATTGATATTGGGTGAAGCTTATACCATGACCCAGGAAGAAAATATTTATGCCAGTTTTGGTGGTAACTTGGGTTTTTATATTGGAGCTGGCTTACAATTGAATGATTTTATGGATCTTGAAATTGATTTAGGTTATCAAAATGGGAGGTCAGTGTCTGTTTCGAACCAGTTTTTTGAGAAGAACTACGTTGGCAAACTTATTTATTTAAATCCGTCGTTGGTATTTCGTACTGCGATTAACGATGATGTTTCTCCTTATGCAAAGCTGGGTGTTTTTACTGGGTTGCCTTTAACAAAAGTCTTGGTCAACAGTGAGGAGAATAAATTCAGGGGAGGTCTCCCGTTGGGATATAATGGGGCTGTTGGTGCTGATTATAATGTGAACAACACCATTAAGATATTTGGTGAAATTTATCATCAATCGATGATTTATAAGCCAAAAAAACGAAAAGAGCTTGATGGAACTGTAGTTATGTTTAAGGATCAAATCGATTCTTCAACACCAGATGATGTAGAACTGGTGCATCATTTGTTTTCATATGGGGCAATGGGCTTGAACATAGGTGTGAAACTTCTTTTTTAAAGGACTTTTTTATTTTCTTGTTTTTCGAAAAAAGTCCATAGATTGTCATCCGGTACTGGGGCTGTAATGCTAATTTCTTTTTTTGAAACCGGATGCACAAATTCAATTTTACGGGCATGAAGATGTATACCTCCTCCAGGGTTCGACCTGGGGGAGCCATATTTCATATCGCCTTTAATAATACAGCCTATGGCTGCTAATTGTGCCCTTATTTGATGATGCCTGCCGGTTTTTAACTCAATTTCGAGCAAATAATATTTGTCAGATTGGTTAAGGACCCTGTAGTGCAAGATTGCTTCTTTGCTGTCATTTTTTGGTTTGCTATAAGCATACGATTTGTTTTGTTTTGTATTGCGTAACAACCAATGCTGTAAAATGCCTTCTTTTTGTGGTGGTTTTCTGTCTGACACAGCCCAGTAGGTTTTTTTAACGGCATCTTTTTGTGCGAACATTTTATTCAGCCTTGTAAGCGCTTTGCTTGTACGTGCAAATAGCAGGACACCGCTTGTGGGGCGGTCAAGTCGGTGGGTAACCCCCAGAAAAACAGCCCCGGGCTTATTGTACTTATCTTTGATGTATGATTTTACCATCTCGCTAAGCGGGGTGTCTCCTGTTTTGTCGCCTTGCACAATTTCTGAGCTGGTTTTGTTTACGGCAATAATATGGTTGTCTTCGTAAAGTATTTGCATGGTTTACAGATAAAAAAACCACGAAGTTGTATTTAAATTCGTGGTTTGATTGATAAGAAAATAATTCTTAATACTGTTCCTTGTCATTAGGGAAATCTTGTGATTTTACATCCTCAATATAAGCGCCAACAGCACCTTTGATTTCGGCTGCCAGGTTATGATAGCGGCGTAGGAAACGAGGTGAAAATTCCTGGGTTATGCCCAGCATGTCGTGTATTACAAGAACTTGTCCGTCAACGCCGCCTCCGGCCCCAATGCCGATAATCGGTATTTTTAATTCTGATGCAACCTTTTTGCCCAGTGTAGCCGGTATTTTTTCTAAAACAATGGCAAAACATCCGGCTTCTTCGAGCAGCTTGGCATCACTGATCAGCTTTTTGGCTTCTTCATCTTCTTTGGCCCTAACCACATAGGTTCCATATTTATGAATTGACTGTGGCATTAAACCAAGGTGCCCCATAACAGGTATCCCTGCCGATATAATACGGTTTACCGATTCAATGATTTCTTTTCCGCCTTCAAGTTTTACAGCATCGGCATGTGTTTCTTTCATTATCCGGATAGCAGATTGTACGGCTTCTTTTGAATTACCCTGATATGTTCCAAATGGCATGTCAACAACTACTAAGCCACGTTTCACTCCTTTTACCACCGATTTTCCATGATATATCATTTGGTCGAGTGTAATGGGCAGGGTTGTTTCGTTACCAGCCATCACGTTTGATGCTGAGTCGCCAACTAGAATAACGTCCATTCCGGCTTCGTCTACTAATCTTGCCATACTGAAATCGTAGGCTGTTAGCATCGATATTTTCTCACCACGTAATTTCATCTCGGATAATACGTGTGTGGTAACTTTGCGTATTTCTTTATGTACTGACATTTTTATTAATTTTTTTGCCAAACAAAGGTAGAAAAAATGGCACATATAATTATGAGATGTCTCAGAAGGGGAAAAAAAAGAGGCTCGAAGCCTCTTTTTTATATAGACACGAAATAAATTCTATTTTTTTGGGAGTATCCGAACCATAAATACACCGTCAATATTTTTGAGCTTATCAACAATTTCCTGGTCAACTTCAGGGCGATAAACATCAATAATGTTGTAGGCTATATCGTTACAGTTACGGTTCAACATACCTGCAATGTTAACATCGGCACCTGCCAGTATTGTTGTAATCTGGCTTACCATGTTGGGGACGTTTTTGTTGGCAATAAGGATACGTGCCCCGTCGTGACGTTCCATTTTGGCTGCCGGAAAATTAACTGAGTTGATAATATTTCCGTTCTCAAGGTATTCGCTGATTTGCTCAACAGCCATTATCGCGCAGTTAGTCTCCGATTCTTTTGTTGAAGCACCAAGGTGTGGCACTGTAATGGTATTGGGCAGGTTCATCGATTCAGCATCTGGGAAATCGGTAATGTATTTTGCAACTTTTCCGCTTTCAAGTGCTTCTTTTATGTCGGCATTGTTGATCAAACCACCGCGGGCAAAGTTCAAAATACGTACGCCGTCTTTCATCATGGCTAACCTTTCTTTGTTGATATAGCCTTTAGTTTCGGGTGTTTGAGGTATGTTGATGGTTACATAGTCGGCATCTTCCAATAATTTTTCGATGCTTGGTGCAACATTTACATTGCGGCTTAATTTTAAAGCGGCTTTAACCGACATGTATGGGTCGAAACCAATAACATTCATGCCAATTGCCTGGGCAGCGTTTGCTACTAAAACACCGATAGCCCCAAGACCAATTACGGCCAATGTTTTACCCTTAACTTCCTGCCCGGCAAAGTTCTTTTTACCGGCTTCAATAAGTGCCGGTATTTCATCGCCTTTGTCTTTGATTGAATTAGCCCACTCAATTGCCCCGGCAATATCACGGGAGGTGAGCATTAAACCTGCAATAACAAGTTCTTTTACACCATTGGCATTGGCGCCCGGGGTATTAAAAACCACGATGCCTTTTTCAGTACACTTATCAATTGGAATATTATTAACACCTGCGCCTGCACGTGCTATTGCTTTAAGCGAGGATGGTAATTCCATGTCGTGCATTTTGAAACTACGCAGAATGATTCCATCCGGATCAGTAAATTCGCTGTTGATCTCGTATTGGTCAGCAGGAAACAACTGTAACCCTTTTTCGTCAATTTTGTTGAGGTTTTGGATTTTGTACATGTTGTTTGTATTTAGATTGTGACTTTTAAATATGCAGTTTAAGTTGACAAATATCACAAAATTCGATAAAAATATATACTAACACGAGGTAAAAAATTATTTTTTATGCTTGATGTTAAATCTTTAGCGGGTTTTACTTAACATATGGGGCTATTTTCTTTAAAATGTCATCTTTTGAATATGGTTTGACAATATAGTCGTTGAACCCGGCTTGGGATATTTTTTCTTTTTCATCAGGGGTTGCGTATGCTGTTTGTGCAATAATTGGCACTTCTGCATCAATTTTTCTAATTTGTCTCAATGTTTCGTAACCATCAATAACGGGCATTCTTATATCCATTAGTATGATGTCGTATTTTTTATTTTTGCAGTGCTCAATGGCTATATTGCCATTATGGGCCCATGTGAGCATGGCTCTGGTTTTTGTTAAAAATGACTGGACTAAAATATAGTTTGACCTTTCATCTTCAACAATGAGTATGTTTTTATCAGATAAGTCAATATTATATGAGTTTGTTGAACGCTTTTCACGTGATTGATTTTTTATATCGATATTTCCGGGCAGTTCAAAATAAAATGTTGAACCTTTATCAATTTTAGATTCGACCCATATATGCCCATTTAACATTTCAACTAAACTTCGGGATATGCTAAGGCCTAATCCTGTTCCCCTGTATATAGCATCGTCTGATTCAACTTTAGTAAAACGGTTAAAAATATATTCTAAATCATCAGGTTTAATACCAATTCCCGTATCGGATACCCAAAACAAAATGCTTTTATCTTTTACTTTATAACCCAGTTCAATTTTACCACGATGTGTAAATTTAATTGCATTGCTTAAAAGGTTTTCGATAATTTGTTTTATACGAACGGGGTCGGAATAAAAGAATATATTTGAATTTGGAGGTGATGTTTTGTTCAATAAGAGTTTGACATTGTTCCCTTTTTTTGCTACTATTTCTTTTTGAAAAAGCGTGTTTATATCGATTATTACAGTGTTTATTTCAAAAAGTTCTTTTTCGATTTTTAACTGGTTTGCTTCAATTTTTGAAATGTCAAGTATGTCTTCAACTAATTTGAGCAAGGATGCAGTATTAAATTTTATGATGTTGACATATTTCTGTTTGCGTTCGGTGTCGGCCGATTCGTTGCTGACCAAGGTTGAAAAACCGGTTATTGCATTTAATGGGGTGCGTATTTCGTGCGACATGTTGGCCAGGAATGCCGATTTGAGCCGGTCCGATTCTTCAGCTCTTTGTTTTGCTATCTCCAGGTCGTGGGTCCGTTCGGCAACTTTTTGTTCCAGTTCATTGTGGTGACGCTCAATTTGACGGTTTTGCTGCCTGATATAGGTGTTCTTGTTTAAAAGTTCTTTATAGGCGGTTTCTAATTTTTGTGTGCGTTCAGAGATAACCTTTTTTAGTTTTTCCTGACGTTTCTTTATTACATATATGAGAAATGCAAAAATCAGAATTATTAGTATGATAATGATAGTTTTAAATGCTGGTGACTGATAGAATGCCTTTTCAACCTCAAATTTCAGGGTGGTAATGTTGCTGGTTATATTGGCTTCGTTTTTTGCTTTTATTTTAAAAATATAATGTTTTGGATCAAGATTGGAATACGAAATCATATTTTGTGACCCAATGTTATGCCATTTATTATCTGCACCTTCCAGCATAACAAAATAATTGTGCATCGAAGGGTTTTTGTAGTCTGGCAGGCTAAAGTTAAAACGGATTGATTGATTTTTATGATTAACAGCTATCGGTTTCTTGTGATGTTTGCCAATGTAGATAATGGTATCGTCAAGCTGCACTGAGCTGATTGTTGGTGATAGGTCATATTTTTTATCTTCAAATTTTGAAGGTTTGAATATGTTAAATCCGTTGAAGCCGCCAAATAAAAGATCACCTGAATTAAAAGTATGGCTGGCTGCCGGTTCCGAAATGTTACTTGCTAAACCATTATAGGTGGTATAATTTGAAGAACTTGAATTTTTGATGTTAAAAGATGATATTCCGTTGTTGGTCCCAAGCCATAAATGATCATTGTTATCTTCTTCGATGCATATTACCATATTGCCAGGCAAGCCATTTTCCATGTTGAATTTGGACATTGTTCCGGTTTTCTTGTCTATTAATATTAGTCCGTTTGATTTTGTTCCGATCCAAAAATTACCGTAACGGTCTTCGTGGAAAGCTCTTGCCATTAATTTGGGCAAATTTGTTCGATTGTTTAACTCTTCAGGGAATGATTGCAACTTGTCATCTTTTAGTGAATACGTGTAAAGTGGCCCGTAGCGCGTAGCAAACCACAGCGTATTGTTCCGGTCATGAAATATGTTCATGATCTCGAAAGTCGCACAAGTGAAGAATTCCGGGTTCTTTTCAGAATGAAAGCGGATTGGTGTTTTTGTTTTTTTATCTACAACAAAAACACCGGATGAAGTTCCTAACCATATCCTTTTTGTACGATCTTCACATATCCAGTTAACCGATTGTTTGCCACATTCAATAAACTGGTTGGTTGTATTGTTGTAATAACTTAACCCCTTGTCAGTACCTGCCCAAATGTTATTCGAATTATCCTGATAAATATACTGAACACGGTACGAATTTATTTTAGAAGCGTTATCGGGTGTGAAATTTGTAAATGAACCGGTTTTGCAGTTTACTTTAAACAAGCCATCTTCTTTTGTTCCTATCCAAATGGTCTGGTCATTTAAGGAACTCACAGATAAAATGTATTTGTTTTGTAGGTCTTCCAGGCAATTGTATTGAGGGGGCCATTCAAAAAGTTTGTTGGCTGTGTTGAGCATGAATAATCCTTCAAACTTGGTACCAACCCATATTTGCCCTGTGTTATCCTGCAATATCGATCGAATATGATTGCTTTTTAATGGTTTTTTTGATGTTGATTCTTTGTTGACCCTGAGACATTTCAATGTTTTGGGTTCGACAATAATGATCCCGTTAGATGACGTGCCTGCCCATAATTTTCCTTTGTTGTCGATCATCAGTTCATTGACACTTTCATTAATGTTTTCAGGATGATTTTTTTTACTAAATAGCTCTTTTTTAGTGAAAACCTCTTTTTTTAGATCAAATCTTCTTAAGCCATTTTGACTTGCAATCCATAAGTAACCATATTTGTCGGATATAATGTCGTAAATAGTATTGTTGGAATGAGGTGTATTCAGGTTGTTTTTCAAATCATCATCAGGGAATTGTCGGAAATGTCCCGTTTTAAGGTTAAATTTTATAAGCCCTTTTGAGGTCCCAAGCCAATAGTTTTGATTGTTTCCTTCGAATATGGCATGGACTGAAATTTTGTTTAAAGATTCGTCCCCTTTTTTGTTAAGGTGCTGCTCAAAAGCATTTTGCCTGCTTCTTTTTACTGATAAACCGTTTTCAGTTCCTGTTAAAACATTGTTTTCTGAATCAACGAGTACTGTCAGGCAAATGTTGTTGGTTAAAGAGTTATTTTCATCAGGTTGATGAAAGTAGTGTTCAAATTGATTTATGTTTTTTTTATACAGGTTTAACCCAAAGTCAGTGGCAATCCATAGATTTCCGTTTATGTCTTCATCAATTTTGTTTATGTAATTGCTGCTCAAGCTATGTTTTTCATTATGGTTAACTTGAAATAATTTGAATGTGTGACCATTGTATTTGCATAAACCAACAGATTCAAGACTTATCCACATAATTCCTGTCTCGTCCTGGTGTATGTCACGAATATTTAATCCTGGCAAACCATTTTCGTGTGATATTTGCCTGAAAGAATAGGTGCTCGCTTGCAATTTTGCATTTATGCTGGCATGTAAAATGCATGCAAGACTCAGGAAAAAAGATAATATTATAAAACGGGTAATGTTCTGCACTATTAGTTTTTTCAGTGTTATCTATAGGTAAATATAATTAATTGTGTGGTTGTATATCTATATTATTAAAAAAAGTATCCGATTCTTTTGCGATTGCAACTTTATGTTTATTTTTAACACTTAATTATAACACTACCATGTTATTGAAGTCCACTTTTCAATTCTTATTTCCGGCATTAATGTTTTTACATTTATTGCCTATGTTTACCACTGCAAAAGTGAATAATATTGAAATTATTCAAAATGAAAATGTTAAAGTTGCTGTTCTTATTGATGTAGGGGGGCGGATGGTTTTTTTTGGAAGACCGGAAGGTGTGAATATGCTATATTCAGACAGCACCTTGTGGTATGAGCCTGAAAATGAAAGGATCATACCTGATGTTTATTCGCCGTTTAAACCATACAATGGTTTTATAACCTGGGTGGGGCCTCAATCAGATTGGTGGGTGCAGCAGGACTTAGCTCCCGTGAAGAAGAAAAACGAAGACCTGTGGCCGCCTGACCCTTTTTTAATATATTCAACATTTGATGTGCTTGAAAAGACTGACAGCACATTGGTAATTGAAAGTCCTGAAAGCCCTGTTAGCGGTATAAAACTGATTAAAACATTCCGCTTGTCAGGTCCATCGTTATCAATTATTGTAGAAGCCGTTAATTGCCGTGACGAAAATGTGGCATGGGATTTATGGTCAAATGCGCGTTTTGATGCATTTACAGAGTTTGAAGTTCCGGTTGAACAGCGCTCAGACGTTAATATACAAGCTGAAAACAGCAGTGAGCGTGAGATTATAGCTCATCAAATTAACGATGGGGTGTTTACCTTTCTGCCAGAGCCACCTGTTGATGATACGAAAAGAAGAATAACAAAGGCATTTATCTATCCCCAGAAGGGTGAGATTACAGTTATTAAGCCTGGCGGTAGGTTGATTATTGAGTTTGACAAAGTGCCTAGAGGCAAAATACATCCCGAACAGGCACTTGTTGAGGTTTATAACTGTGTTTCTGCAAATGGCGAAACAGACTTACTTGAGCTTGAGCACCATTCTGCATACCAGAAAATTAAACCGGGTGAAACCATTATGCTAACAGAAAAATGGACGTTGAAATGAATTTTGGCAGATGAGTAAATTTATCGCTTATTTTAAAGATTTTCATCAAGGTTATTTTCGAAAATCACTCTATTTTTATACAGCGGTGTTCATTGCTTTTTTAATAATTGTAAACTACACCTTCGATATTGAAGATTCGTTTATCGACAGCTTTTATGGAGAACCGCTTCGTATTTTGCTTTTTCTTTTATACCATGGTGTAGCTTATTATGGGGTTTTGCTGATTATTTATTTTCACGATAAAGGGAATGATGTTTTTAGCCACCGGTTTTGGGTAAAAAGTATGTTGGGCTTATTAATTCTATCAGTTGACCGGTCTGTTTTTCCGTATGTGGCTAAAATTTTGATTGATGGGGTTGAGCCTATGACTTATCGTTTTTGTTACAAAACGTTATTTAATTTATATGGTGTTGTAACCATTTTATTTGCATTGTTTGGAATGTGGTTGGTTTACGACAGAAAGGAAAAAGATGGGTTTTATGGTTTGCGTTTTTCAGGGGCTTCAGTAAAACCTTATTTTGTATTGCTCCTGATTATGGTGCCTATCCTATATATTACAACATACATGCCCGATATCCTTGATTATTATCCAACATACAAGCGGGCCGGGGGGCTACGTTTTTCAACTTTTTACGATATAAACGAAAATTGGGCTAAATTGATTTACGAGTCGGCTTACTTATTCGATTTTGTAAATACCGAGATTTTTTTCAGGGGGTTTTTGGTTATCGGCTTATCAAAGCTTTTGGGTAAAAACGTAGTGTTACCAATGGCTGCAACCTATGCTGTCCTTCATTTTGGTAAACCAATAGGGGAGACAATTAGTTCGGTTTTCGGGGGTTACATATTGGGAATCATAGCATTGTATAGCCGGAATATTTGGGGGGGCATATTTATTCATGGTGGCATTGCATTTTTTATGGAAGTATTTGCATTCTGGAGGCAATAAAAAAAGGTTGTCCGTACGAAACAGACAACCTTTTGTATCATTAAAATGGTAAATCATCATTCGATGGGGCATCATCGGGTTCGGGTGGTGGTGGAATATCATCAGGAGAATAATCCGGAGTGTTATCACCCCCTTCGTTCAGCTTGTTGATGCGCCATGCATTTACATTGTGAAACCAGCGGCCATTAAATTCACGCGATTCAATATTAAAAGCCACGGCAACTTCATCGCCGGAGTTAAAACCGTTTAACAATGGGATTTTATCTCCAAACAGTGTGAAACATACTTTTTTAGGAAACTGGTCGTCAGTTTCAATTACAAATTCCTGTTTTTGCCATTCTCGTCCGGCTTTACTGGTACCCGACTGTACTGGCAAAACATCGGTTATTTTACCGTTAATTTCTAAACTCATAATTTAGTTTACTCTTTATCTTCTTCAACAATATCAAGCAATTCTACCTCAAAAATCAAAGCACTGTTTGGTTCAATGGCTCCTTGTCGTCCACGCTCACCATATGCCAGTTCTGAAGGAATATAAAATTTATACTTCGAACCAACTGGCATAAGTTGTATGCCTTCGGTCCAACCTTTAATTACACCATTAAGTGGAAATTCAGCAGGTTCGCCACGCTCAACTGAGCTGTCAAATACTTCGCCATCGATCGTTGTTCCGTGGTAATGAACCCTTACCCTGTCTTCAGCTGTTGGTTTGGGGCCGTTCCCTTCTTCTATCACTTCATATTGTAAGCCGCTTTCGGTTATTTTAACTTCTTCGCGTTTCGCGTTTTCTTTTAAGAATTTCTGACTTGCTTCCAGGTTTTCTGCCCCTTGTTTTTCTGCCTCCTTTTGAAGATATGTTCTTATTGCAGCGTTACTTTCTTTTGGACCTTCAAATAAGTCATTTTCAGTTTCATTATACACATCTTCTAATGCCTGTGCAATAATTGCAGGGTCAAGGTCAGGGAATTGGGTTATCAGGCTGTTGCCCATTGAATTTCCCAGTGCGTATGCAATTGTGTCAGCTTCAGTTTTAATTTTTACTGAACTTTTTGATTTTTCTGTAGTGTTATTACAAGAATAAAAACTGATTGCAAACATGCTTGCAAGTATTAATACAAAATAATTAATTTTCATTGTTCTTTATTTTAAGATTTCTAATAATTCAACATCAAATATAAGTGTAGACTTTGGGCCTATTACGCCACCGGCTCCCTGATCGCCATATGCCAAGTGAGGCGGTACAAACAAGCGCCATTTTGAACCTTCGGGCATCATTTGTAAAGCTTCAATCCAGCCTTTTATCACACCATTAACCGGGAATTCGGCCGGTTGGTTGCGTTGTACCGAACTGTCGAATACTGAACCATCAACTAATGTGCCGTGATAATGGCATTTAACTTTGTCGGTTGCCTGAGGTTTTTCGCCGTCGCCATTTTTTAATACTTTGTATTGTAGTCCGCTATCAAGCTCAACTACATCATTTTCTTTTTTATTGTTTGCAAGAAATTCTTCCCCTGCTTTGGCATTCTCTGCGCCTTCGGAAGCTTGTTTGTTTTTAAAAAATTCTTCAATTACCTGGTTGGCTTCTTGTGGTGATATCTGAGGCTGTTGCCCGTTCATGATATTACCAATGGCTTCATATACTTTTTCAAGGTTAATTGTTTTAATTCCTGATTGAAGCATATTGCTGGCCAGGCTCATTCCTATGGCATAACTAAACTTTTCTTCTTGATTTTCAATAGACATTTTTACTTTATTTAAAAGTTTAACTGCGAAAATAATCAAAAATGCACAACCTGAAAATGATTAATTATTTAATTGCCTTTATCATTTCGCGCTTTCCAGGTGGACCGGGGATACGTTCAACTTCGAAACCAGCTTGCCCTAAATTTCGCCTTACAGCTCCTTGTGCGCAGTATGTAACCAATATAGCACCGTGGGAGGCATTTTTGTAAATCTTCTCAAAAATTGGTTGTTGCCAAACATCTGCCTGCTTGTTTGGTGCAAAAGCGTCATAATAAATAAGATCGAAAGTGGGCAGCAGGGAGAAATCAAGATCAATAATATCTGCTTTTATTTTTTTTAATTTAAAATAGGAGGTTAGTTTTACTTCTTTATTCCATTTTTGCTGGTGCATCGAAATAAATGTAGGGGTGCAATCAAATCCGGTAAGTTCTGAATAGTTTAAATTAGAATATTCATCCTCCGACAAAGGAAATTTTTCTATTCCATAATAGTTCATCTTTTGTTGGGTGTTGTCCGATTCAATAATTGACAACAAGGCATTTAGCCCTGTGCCAAAACCAACTTCCAAGATGTTGATCTCTTTCTTTTTGATTTGTTGTAATCCTGATTTTATAAAAACATGTACCGATTCTTGGATGGCCCCGTGTATTGAATGGTAGTGTTCATCAATTTCAGGTACATAAAAGGTGTGCGATCCGTCTTCTGTTTTTACTATCGTACGTATCATATTTTTTTCATTTCTATTTTACGTTAATCTGTTTTAAAATTTGTTCCTCGTATGATCGTGAAATTGGAATGCTTTCTTCCTGCTCGCTGTTTAGAATGATTTCATACCCGGTTTTTGCTTTCTTGAGCATTTTTACGTTTTTAAAATTCACCGAATATTTTCGGTGGCAACGTACTATTGGATAATCTTTTAACCCGGTTTCGTAATTTTTCAGTGTATTTCTGATCATGAAAGACTTTATTTTATTTTTGTCAATATACCTGATATTGACATAGTTGTCGTTTGCTTCGAGATATAGTAGGTCAGAACATTTTATAGTAACTTTTAAATTTCCTTTTTCATCTTTAAATGGGATAAATATCTCGGATGTATACTTGAACTGGTTAACAACTTGTTCAAATTTCTTTTTAATATCACTCCAGGCAAAAAACAGTATGGTCACAGTGTAAGGAATAAGTAGTATAAGTGAAGTATTTTGGACAGCATTAAAAAGTAAAAAGAGTGGTGAGCGTTCATCGTTGAGTATTACAATTTCAAAAAGTGTATAAAAAAGCCCCATGGCAATTATTTCTGCCACGATAAACCATGTGTAAACAGCAAGGGTGATCTCATGTGTTTTTTTGGTGTGTAATAACAATATTCGGCTTAGTATAATTACTATCATTCCGGTGAGTACTACAACGGCCGATGCAACAAGCAATTGCCATTGTTTTACTTCGGTATACCAGTTGTCGTAACCAAAAGGACGATATATAGTGATAAACACAAAAGCAAATACGGTTGTAAAGGCAATTTGTATTATTGTGTTTTTTCGTGTTGTTAAGTAATCGGGCAATACTTGGTTAAATACCATTTTGCTTTTTTTTTTGAAACAACGTTGATATAAAACAAAAATACGTTTTATTAAACATTCACCGAGACGAATTGGAAAATATTTTTCGCCCCTGAATGTTATTTTTCACCCCATATGTTTTTTGTTTTACCACAGCAAGTGGATGCACACTACATATTTTTTTATTTTTAGATTATTTGCTTTTCATTTGTTCAACGTTCCGATATATATAGTTGCTTCATGCAACTTTTTTATCAAATAGTTTATTTTGATATCGGAGCAAAAGGATTTTTTAAATTTCCATAACCAATCCAGATTTTCCAGAAACCTCCGGCAATTTCCATGTCGGAGGTTGTTTTTTAATAAATAATAAGTATCATTTTAACCCCATATTTTTAAGGGGATATTTCTGTTTTTAGTATAATAAATTTCACCCCATATTTTATTATTTGGTCTCACTAATTTTTTCACTCACCCCAAAATGCCCGTTATTACTACATTTTTTAAGATGGTGTTCAAATGGATGTTAGATTTGTTCTGAATAAAAACTCAGGACACGATGACCGAAGTGACAAAAGCATTTAATAAGCTCAAACAATCGTTTGCTGGATATAGAGAAATCTTAAATCAGCTGGACTCGATAAACATAAAAGAATATGAGTTTGAATCTGAATGTGCTTTGCAGGCTGATATGCAAAGCGTAAACGAAGGAAACCTTTATTATCATGAAATGATTGGAAGAAACTTTAGTGAAAATCAACACTTTAGTTACCCTGTTATTTTTCCTGAAGGGACAGAAAAATTTTCAAATGGGATATTTTTATTTCATGGGTTAAATGAAAAAAGCTGGGATAAGTACTTGCTTTGGGCCACTCAACTGGCATATCGTATGGCACGTCCTGTAGTTTTGTTTCCTATAGCTTATCATATTAACCGTGCGCCCAGGCTTTGGTCAAACCCACGGGTTATGAACGGTGCTGTTAAGTCACGGCAAAATTCAAATGAAGAAAACATGACCACCTTTGCGAATGCAGCGATGAGTATTAGGCTATGTGCCTGCCCCGAACAATTTATTTATTCGGGCGTGCAGACTTTTTATGATGTGCGAAAACTTGGACTGCAAATAAACAAAGGAAATCATCCATTATTTAGCTCAGGAACAACCATGGATGTTTTTGCATATTCAATAGGTGCTTTTTTATCAGAGATATTATTTATCAGTAACCCGGATAATCTTTTTTCGAAATCGAAATTATTTGTTTTTGCGGGTGGAACCACTTTCGACACGATGCAGGGTACATCGCGATATATTATGGATTTGAAGGCATTTAAGAGCTTACTGACCCTAAAAAGGAAAAAGAAACTGAAACAGGTTTTTCATTATTTGGCATCACATAATTTGCCCGACTTTGAAAATACATGGACTGGTTTTTATGCTATGATGTATATGGGCAAGGGGCGAAAATATAGAAATGAATGGCTTCATCGAAAACCGGGTGACTTGTGGATTGCCGCTTTGGAAAAAGACCAGGTTATGCCGGTAAAAAAAGTTGTAAAAACATATAAACGGATAGATAAAGAATATCAGCCAAGGATCGATATTATTGATTTTCCTTATCCATATTCACATGAAAACCCTTTTCCATTTAATGATAAAAAGAACCTGGAATTGGTATTGCGCAGTTTGAATATTGTAATAGATAAAGCTACGATGTTTTATAAATCGTCATTAGTAGTTGAGCCCCGAAATCATGCTGTTGGTGTGAGAAAAAGCCCCCTCAATTGTATAGTAACTTGTTTAGTACATGACAAAAATATAAATCTCTGAAAATGAGGAAAATAAGTTGAAAAAAGTTTGGTTAAGACGTTGATATTCAGTATCTTAGAAGAATAAAACCACTCATTTTTCTAATGGAGAATATCAA
>JASMTI010000197.1:0-1130 GCA_041694375.1 Bacteroidales bacterium
TAAAAAATGTTAAGAAAGATATCATTGTCGTGAAGTGGTGTATTAGTTTTAAGTGTTAAGCGATAAGTGCTAAGTTTTGAGCACCATCATCAATTCGTTATTTCAACCCTATGTGAATTTTGATATATTTAACAGGGCAATCAAGGCAAGCTTTTCCCAATGTCTAACCACCAATAACAATAAATAACTATTTGCTCCCACTTTTTCTAACATTGAACCCCGTTAAATCCAGCTTTGATGTTTTCCACATATTTACCAGCCTTCAGCTGGTGCTAGCCTGGCTGCCTTTGGCAGCATTTAACAGGGTAAATGTTGAACTTTGAACGTCTCGCATCACCCATCACGTATTACTCATTACGCTTCACGCAGATATTAGAGGGTTGTCAGGAAAACTTATTGTTGATTTTTAATGAGTTTTGAATATTATTGAAGCTTATGTTTGAATACGATTTACATACACATACAATCTTTAGTGACGGCGGGTTAATCCCTGCGGAAGCGGCCAGAAGGGCCGAGGCTTTCGGTTATAAAGGGATTGCTTTAACTGACCATGCGGATCTATCTAATTTTAGATTTATACTCGAAAACCAACTCAGGATAAAAACGAAAATAAATTCAAATAATCCCAATTTCAATATACTGGTGGGTGCTGAGTTTACACATGTACAGCCGGATGAAATTTACGAACTGAAGAATATGGCAATAGAAAACGGAGCTGATATAATAATTGTGCACGGAGAAACAATTGTTGAGCCTGTAAAGGCCGGTACCAACAGGGCCGCTATCGAAGCCGGCGTTGATATCCTTGCGCACCCCGGCCTGATTAGTGTGGAAGATGCTTCAAAGGCCGCTGAAAACAATGTTTTTCTTGAAATAACCACAAGGAAAGGGCACTGTCTCACCAACGGTCATGTAGCAAAAACTGCACTTGAAACAGGTGCAAATCTCGTTATCAACAATGATTTTCATGAGCCGGGGGATGCCGTTACTTCTGAGATGGCGGTTAAGATTTTAAAGGGCTGCGGACTGAGCGATGAAGAAATAAAAAAAACTTTTGCAAACAATAAATTTATTTTCAATTCCAAACTGGAGGTTTAAATGGCCAAAAAAAAGCAGCATAAGAGTGAAGA
>JASMTI010000198.1:0-110921 GCA_041694375.1 Bacteroidales bacterium
AATAGTTCTATTTTGGTTTCAATTACATTCATAGAAGCAAATTTAAGAATTATTCTTTATTTTTTGTGTCTATCCAAATGGTTACTGGTCCATCGTTTACAAGTGCCACATCCATGTGTGCACCAAATACGCCGGTTTGTACCTTCTTCCCCATTTTTTTAGATAAAACCTCAACAAATTGCTCGTACATCGGAACGGCATAATCGGGTTTCGATGCATGGATATATGACGGGCGGTTGCCTTTTTTTGTTTTGGCATGGAGCGTAAACTGGCTAACTACAATTATCTCGCCGTTTTCGTCAAGCACTGAACGGTTCATTACCCCATTTTCATCGTCGAAAATGCGGAGTTGTACAATTTTGTTGCACAGCCAGTTAATATCTTCGTCGGTATCGGCATCTTCAATACCCAGTAAAACCAAAAGACCATGCCCGATGTTGGCAATTTTTTCGTTCTCGACAGTTACACTGGCTTCCGATACTTTTTGAATAAGTGCGCGCATAAAAGCTTGTTTTAAAAAAAACTCAAAGCTATAAAATTTTGTATAATTAATGGTAAATAAGCTATTGGCAGCAGCATGGATAAAAGCCATACAATAATTGACAAAACTATTTTGTACAACAAAATAATGCTTTATATTTGCAATCGCTAATTCCAAAAGCCCGAGTGGCGGAATTGGTAGACGCGCTGGATTCAAAATCCAGTTCTGGCAACAGAGTGCGGGTTCGATTCCCGCCTCGGGTACTTAAAACCCGCCTAACTTATTGATAGTTAGGCGGGTTTTGTTTTTCTTGGGTGTTAAAGGAGTGTTAATGATGAATTTAATATAAAAAACCATTCAAATAAAAAGTTAGCAGCCTCCTTTTAAAATCAATTAAAACAAAACTATTTTCATATTATTTTCAACACCTTAACTTTAAATTACAAACAGTCTTTCACAATACGGAAACTATTCTCAGGAGAATGTGTTATTTTTAGAATTTAATACTTCTCTTTTAGGGAAATAAATCTGAATAAAGCTTTTGTATGGAATCCAACTATCATTTCACACCGCTGCCCGGTTATGAAAACTTTGAAGCCACCACGCAAATTATGATAGCTGAAATCATTCGCCGCCAGCTGCCCTTTGAAATTATTGATGCTGAGAATAATCTCATTTCAGTAACACACAACAATAAAGAATACATTATTCACGAAGGGACTATTTCTGATGCCAACAGCCTGATTGCCTTCTGGATATCAAACGACAAGTGGATGACCAGGCAGTTTCTACGGCGCAAAGGTATTCACCATGCAAAAGGTGTTTTACTGACGCACGATTATCAGTCAGAAATATTGAATTCAGTAGGTTTACCTGCCGTTGTAAAACCTGCCGATACGGATCATGGAATTGCAGTCAGCACCAATATTCAGTCCCGACAGGAACTTAATGCTGCCATTCAAAATGCTTTTAAGTTTTCTGAAAAAGTGATTGTTGAAGAATTTTTCCCGGGCCAGGAATACCGTTTCCTGGTGATTGATTTTGAAGTGCGCGCTATCGCCTGCCGTGAACCTGCGAATGTTACAGGTGATGGAAAAGCAACGGTCAGGCAGTTGATTGATAAAAAAAATGAAGGACGGGGAATTGACTATCTCCATCCGCTGCTGAAAATCAATATTGATGAAGAAGTAAAACGACATTTGAAAGCCTCGTCTCTTTCGCCGGAAAGCATTCTGAAAAAAGGGAAAAAATTGTATTTACGTAAGAATTCAAATCTGAGTACCGGTGGCGACAGCATCGATGTGACCGATGACATTCCCGGATATTATAAAGAGGTGGCAGTAAAGGCAGCCCGGTCAGCAGGATTGAAGATTGCCGGAATCGACATAATAATCAACGACTTGAAAAAAACGCCTTCTCCTGAAAACTATATTGTGGTAGAATTGAATGCACCAGCCATGCTCTCGATGCACGATTACCCATACATTGGTAAAAACCGTCGTGTTGAAAAATACGTACTCGACAGTATTTTGAGTTCAAAATAAACTTTGACTGTTATCAAAAAACAAAGGAATGACCAAAGAAGAAAAGGAAACCGAAATAAAGCACAAAGGGCAACTAATTGAATATTTTGAGCGGGGAAACACGCCCACTGAAAAATGGGGCATTGGTACCGAAAATGAAAAATTTCTATTTTACTCAAATGATTTTAAACGGCTAAATTTCAATCAGGGCAATGGAATAAGTGACATCCTGGCTCAACTGCAAAATGACGATTGGGCGCCCATAACGGAAGGGAAAAAAACCGTTGGGCTCCGGAAAAATGGTGCTTCCATTACCCTTGAACCCGGCGGGCAGTTTGAACTTTCGGGCGAAAATTTTAGGACTATCCATGAAACATTTCACGAAACGAGGAAACATTTTCTGGAGTTGAATAAAATTTGCCGAAAATACGGTTTTTTCAGTCTCCCCATGGGTGTTGACCCATTGTCAGACCTTTCGGAAATTCCCTGGGTGCCCAAAGAACGCTACCGGTACATGAAGGATTACATGCCTGCCAAAGGAGAGCTGGGACTGGAAATGATGACAAAAACAGCATCCATCCAGGTGAACCTGGATTATTGCAGCGAAAACGACATGGTGAAAAAAATGCGCGTTGCACAAGCGCTGCAACCCATTGTTACGGCCATTTTTGCCAATTCTCCATTTTCAAATGGAAAGCCAAACGGCTATTTAAGCTACCGGGCGCACATTTGGGACCATACCGACCCCGACCGTTGCGGTTTTCTGCCTTTTATTTTTGATGAAGGATTTGGCTTTGAACGGTGGGTGGACTACCTGTTGGATGTTCCGATGTATTTTATTTGTCGCGATGGCAGATATTCACCGGCTAAGGGTATCACTTTCAGAAATTTCCTCAGGGGAAAACATACATTACAACCAACGATGGCAGATTGGGAAACACATGTTTCCACTGTTTTCCCTGATGTTCGCCTCAAACAATTTATTGAAATGCGGGGGGCCGATGCCAATGGTGCTTCACATATTGCTGCCCTTTCTGCATTGTGGGTGGGGTTATTGTACGACAGGCAAAGTCTTGATGAAGCCCATGAACTCATTTCAGGATGGAATATTGAGACGATACAGGAAGTGCGTTCGCAAGTGCCTGTTAAAGCGCTAAACGCTGAAAGCGGGAACCTGAATGCAGGAAACGTTTCAAGGAAAATTTACCAAATGGCAAAGGACGGACTGACCCGGCAATCACAACTGCGGGGCATAGATAATCAAAGCTGTTTCCTTGCCCCTGTAAGAGAAATCACAGAAAGCGGAATTACCATTGCCGAAAAACTTCTTCAGCGATATAAAAAAAACACAGAGCGTTTGCCAGAGTTGATTTATCGATGGCAAAAAGAACAAATGGAGGAGTGTGCAAATATTTAACAGATAAAAAAAAACGGAATTACGGCTCATGTTTTCAAAGCTAAAATTTTTATTAAAATACACACATAAGTACCGTTGGTGGTACACAGGGGGAATCATTTTCCTGATACTGACTGTTTGGATTTCGGTTACCATCCCCGGGTTTATTCAGAAAACCATCGACTTGATTGCAGAAGGCCGGGCAGGAAATGAAGCTGAATTTCACAGAAATGTATTGTTTATTGTTGGGTTAGCCCTGGTTTTAATCCTGGTAAGGACACTATCACGCATACTGATATTCTTTCCGGCACGCCTGATTGAGCGCCAGCTAAAAGGCGAGATGTTTCAAAAGCTGGCTTCTTTTGGAAAGGATTATTACGACAAAAATTCCACAGGGAACATTATTTCGCGCGTAAACAACGACATCAACGGCGTGCGCATGATTACCGGTTTTGGTATTTTACAAATCGGGAACATCTTGCTTTCATTGTCACTCACACCTTACAAAATGTGGCAACTATCACCTATGCTCACGCTTTACACGGTTATTCCGATGATTGTGGTGTTTGTTATTGTTCGGATAGGAATGGTGGTGATGGTAAAAAACACGCGCTCCAGAATGAACACGCTGCAAAAACTCTCAGGAAAAATCATCTCATTCCTTTCGGGCAACAGCGTGATAAAAAGCTACAACATTTACGATCATGCCGAAAAAGAAGTTCAAAAAGAAAATCTATCGTATTACGATGCTACCTTAAAAATATCGTGGGTCCGGTCGTTTGTGTTGCCCTTGCTTTCGAACCTCGGGCAAATTTTAAAAATCATCATTTTTTTTGTAGGTGGAATGTATGTCATCAACGGAAAATTTACCATCGGTGAACTTACCGAATACATTGCTTACGCCACACTTCTGAGCCACCCGGTGATGGGGCTGGGCTGGGTACTCACCGTTTTTCAGCAGGGTTTTGTAGGAATTAGCAGCATTCAAACCATTATGGATAGAAAAGGGGCAGATGATGAAAGGCAATCGCTGCCCGAATCAGAAAAAGAAAAACTTTTTAAAGACGGAATTCATGTAAAAAATCTCAACTACACCTATCACAACGGTGAAAAGCCCGTGTTGAAAGACATATCATTTTCAATTCAACCCGGGCAGGTAGTAGGGATTACAGGAAAAGTAGGCTCCGGGAAAACCACATTGATTCAATGTTTGAATGGCTATTTGCGCCCCGAAAGAGACCAGGTTTTCTTTGGCGAAAAAGATGCTTTTTTTCTCAGGAGCGAAGATATCCGCTCTGTGGTCAATACGGTAAGCCAGGAAGTTTTTCTGTTTTCCGATTCCATCGAAAATAATATTGGGCTCACTTCCGACAAAGAAATATCGAAGGACCGGTTAAACGATACAATTTACAAAAGTGCTTTTGCCGATGAGATAACCCGTTTCCCGATGATGGAACAAACCATGGTTGGTGAAAAGGGCATCATGCTTTCGGGTGGCCAGAAACAGCGGATCAGTCTGGCGCGTGCCCTTTATGCACAAGGGGAACTACTGATACTCGACGACGTTTTTTCGGCCGTTGATACCGATACCGAGCGATTTTTGATTAAACAAATTGTGGAAAACCACGCGGTAAAAAGCATGCTGGTAATCTCGAACCGGATTAGCGTGTTGGAAAAGACCGATTTCACCATTGTGCTTGAAGACGGACGAATGGCAGCCAAAGGCAGCCACCGGGAATTGATGAAACAATCGGAATTTTACCGCGAGATCCTGAAGCTGCAACAAGAAGGTAAACCAAAAACTGAACAGAAATGAGTACCGGGAAAAACAATAAAATCAAAAACTTTGACTGGCAGCTTTTCCGGAAGTTTGCCGGCTACTTTAAACCACATAAAAAGTGGTTCTTCCTGAGTATTGCCTCCATTCCGGTAACCACTGCTGCCGGCATCTTTTTTCTCTGGCTGGTGAAAGATATTGTGGACAATTACATCGTGCCGGGCAATGTTGATGGTTTGATCAGACAATCAATTTTGCTTGCCGCAGCGCTTCTCATCAATATCTTTTTTGATGGTTTTTACAGTTATTCTTTTTCAAAAGCGGGCAGCCTTGCCATTGTCGATTTGCGTAAAAAACTTTTTGGCAAATCGTTGCGTTTCCCCCTCAGTTACTTCGATAAAAAACCCATTGGCGTAACCTTATCACGCCTCACCAGCGACATGGAATCGGTTTCCGATTCGTTTGCTGCCGGGGTGCTTGGATTGCTGGCCGACAGTATAAAAACGTTGGCGTTGGTATCCTATCTTTTTTATCTCAACTGGCGGCTCACGCTGGTTTTGCTGCTGGTGGTCCCGTTAATTATTATCACCATAAACTACCTGCGAAAAAAAATACGAAAGGCATTCAACACTACGCGGACGAGCCTGGCCAAGTCGGCGGCCTATCTGCAGGAAGCATTAAACGGGATGAAAACCATTCAGCTGTTTGCTGCTGAAGATAAAGTACTTAAAAAATACGACAACCTGAACAAGGAGTTTAGCGATGCCCAAAACAAATCGAACATTTACGATTCATTTCTTTATTCGATTGTTGAAGGCATAACGGCAGTAGCCACGGCCCTGGTCATCTGGTACGGCGCCATTCAAATATGGGATTACGGATACACGCTTGGTGTCCTCATTGTTTTTGTAACCACACTGGAACGGCTTTTTGTTCCGGTGAAACAATTTACCCAGCAAATATCAACCATTCAACGGGCCTTGTCGGCACTTGAGCACATCAGCGAACTGTTCAACCAGAAAGTAGAAGATCCTACATCCGAATCCGGGGAGACATCGCCGGAAGCGATAGCCCTTCAGGAAATTGAGTTTAAAAACGTCTGGTTCAGATACACTGAGGACACGCCGGATGTGCTAAAAAATATTTCGTTTAAAATTAATAAAGGCGATCGGCTGGCACTGGTTGGAACAACAGGCTCCGGTAAATCAACTATCATTCGCTTGCTTGCAAAAACCTATACCGGATACCGCGGTTCCATAAAAATAAATGGTACAGAACTGTCAGATATTCCTATTTCCAATATCCGTGAAACCATTTCGATTATGCAGCAGGATATATACATGTTCAACGATACGGTTGAATTCAATATTTCGCTGGGGCGAGAATCCATTTCGAAGCGTGATGTGGAAGAGGCGGCTTCGTTTGTTTATGCCAATTATTTCGTTGATCAGTTGCCCGGTGGTTACCGGTTTGTTATTCAGGATAATGGCGATAACCTGTCGAAAGGACAGGCGCAATTGATTTCTTTTGCCCGTGCCATTGCAGGAAACAGCGAACTGATCATCCTTGATGAGGCAACCAGTGCAGTGGATTCTATCACCGAGCAATATATTCAAAAAGCCATTGCCAACATTTTTTCGGCAAAAACGGTGATTGCGGTGGCCCACCGGCTGAGCACCATAAAAAATTCCGACATGATCCTGGTTTTGGAAGATGGTCAGATCATTGAACGGGGCAACCATGAACAGTTGCTGAAACATGGCGGCAAATACGCCCGGCTCCTTCACCAGTTCGAAGAGGAAAATAAAAAGGATTGATGACAATTTTATTAGGTTTAGTCAAGGTTTCACTTTAAGTGAAGCCTTGACTGAAACTAATTTCTTAATCGCTATATTTCATCAGCTTACTCAGGTATTTGCCAATAATGTCGAACTCAAGGTTTACTTTGGTACCTTCCTTTATGGCATGGAAGTTTGTTTCATCGTAGGTATATGGGATAATGGCAACCTGGAAGGTGTCATCTTTTGAATTCACCACGGTTAAACTAACGCCGTTAACCGTAACCGAACCTTTTTCCACGGTCATATAACCTTCACGTGCTTTTTCCTTATCAAATTCGTATTTGAAAGTGAAATACCAACTCCCGTCCGATTCTTCTACCTTCAGGCATGTGGCTGTTTGGTCAACATGGCCCTGAACGATGTGACCATCGAGGCGGCCGTTCATAATCATGCTCCGCTCAAGGTTGACTTCGCTGCCTGTTTCAAGAACCCCAAGGTTCGATTTTATTAAAGTCTCCTTTATGGCCGTTACCTTATATGTTTTTTCTTTTTTGTTCACATCAACAACGGTTAGGCAAACCCCGTTGTGCGATAAACTTTGGTCAACTTTGAGTTCATCGACAAACGAACAGGTTAATGTAAAATCAACATTCTCCTGGTCTTTTTCTATAGCAACTACTTTCCCTGCCTCCTCAACAATTCCTGAAAACATAGTATATGGTTTTAAATGTTTGCACGAAATTATAAAAATATGGGCAAATCAATACAAAAATGTGGTTGTTAAACGTAGGTTTTAACATTCGCTACTTCTATAAATCATCCAGCCCCTTATATGGTTCTATTGATACTTTTTTAATTTTCTGAAATTCATCAGATGAAAACTTCTTTTCAATGGGGTATTTAAAAGATAGGTCGTTTTGCTTAAAAAATACATATCCTTGATAAGGGCATCTGGCTTCGTCGCTCCAAATATCAAACCTTGGGCGGAATAGCTGGCTGTAATAGGCATCAGGGATAAACTTATCATCTTTTTCGCCCATTTCAAAAAGTACCTGACAGTGATTATCTTCAAAAATGAAGGTCATGTAGTCTTTAATAACCTTAATTGTTTCTTCATTTAGAAATTTGTAAAAGGTGATAAATTTGCAATCAGATAGCATACTGCTACCCTCCATTAAAACTAAAACATAAGGTGAATATTCTTTTTCAAAAAAATCATATACAAGGGAATAACGATTAAACTGATTATCGTTTAAACGGTTCTTATCTTGCGTTGTTAGTTCTTTTTCATATTTATTAAAGAAAAGCGTAAGCAACTGGTTCGCTGAATTTTTCCCAACCAGTTTAAATGTTACGTTTCGCCGGTTTGCATTGTAGGCATTGCGTTTTCCAATAATTTTGTGCTCAAATTCGGGCAGGATCATATCCAGTGAATGGGATTTCGATTTAATTTTACCCCGCCGGTTCTTTGAAAAAACTTTATACATATACCGGTTGTAAGTCACCGTATTTGAGCTGTTTGCCGAAACTGCATATGGCATTGGCATTGTATATTTGGTCTCAATTACTTCGTAGGAGAGTTCTGAAAGAATATTTTTTAGGTTTTGGTATTCGGCTTCATAGTTATTGTTCGATTTAGCAACAATATCGGCTTTTACAATGTAGTCATTACCCCTTCTTTCAGGTTCCCGCACTGCAACCTGATAATCGTAAGCCACACCAAAATCTTTTATATTTTTAATTTCAAACAGGCTTTTAGCCAAGGCAAGTTCGTCATTTTTCATCCTGTCCCAGGCTTGGTATTGCTCAAAAACCGATGCGGCGTTGTAGTCTACTTTTATACCTTTTGCTTCCAGTGTTTTGAGTATTTGTTTTTCGGTAACCAGGGCAGCCACTACTGTTTTAAATTCACCTAATTCCTTACTTTCTGCCAATTTCCGGTATTCTTTTATGAAGCCATGGCTCAGGCTAAGTACTTCGTCTTTTATAATTTCATCGTTCTCAACAATTGTTGTACTGCTCATGAATGCACCGGCGGCTTCTTCTACAGCGTTCCTGAGCGCATTTTCGAGTGCTGATTCCATGGTTTCGCCATAACCTGTAGCTATAACCTTTTTCTCATCATCCCCCGGGATTAATGCACTTGGTTCCTCGTTTTGTGCATAAAGTGAAAGGGTAAAAATTGTAGCTATAAATGCCAGAATAATAGTGGTTGTTTTTTTGTACATCATAAAAAAGGGCTTTACTTGTTAAATGATTCAATTTGATTTATACTCCATTGGTCGATGGTATAATTTTCGCTAACAAATGCTTTGAGATTATTGGTATATGGATATTGTATTTCGTTGAGGCATAATAGCATATTGCCAATTAAGAATTGTTGTTCGGGATTGAGCATGAAACCCATAATAAGATATGGCAATGCCATTTTTGGCTTTTCGAGCAAACGTAATGTAGCCCCGGTTAGGTTCATGTTTTGTGCACTTACACCTTCATAGTTCACTGCTTTTTTGAGCAGCACCAGTGCTGAGTCGGGATCGTTTTGTGAAAAATGTTTTTCGGCTTCACTGTAAAGTACATTGCTGGTTGACAAAGGAATAGTGTAAGGACTGATTCCACCCGCGTATGCACCAATAATGTCAAATAAAGTGGGTGTTTCAGGTGCTGTTGATGAATGCCGGCCACAAAAATGAATTAAGTTTTCCCACGTTGAATTATGTGGATTTATCAACTCGATATATTGTTGGTAAAAATAGTTTTTATCAGTAAGCCGCCCCGATGATGTGAGTTCGATATACAGAAACTGTTTTAAAGGCACTTGTAGTTTATCTTTTAACGAAAGCTCTACGTCATCGACAAGGTTAAATAAAAGTGAATCGTTATCGTTGTAAACTGAAATTTCTGTACGTGAACCAGGGTAAACGGTCTGTAACTTGTTTAGTTCATCATTAAGGTTTATCCTTCCGGAGAGAAAATCATGTAAGAGCATTAAATAATGTGTTGATGTAAACGATGAATGGTTATACAACATTTGTGCTGAAGCCTGGTTTTTATTTCGCCGGTAATGCGCTAGCAATAAGTCATCAATTTCTAAAGAATAAGGATATTGTGATACATCAATAATAAAATCTTTTTTGTTGCACCTAAATGCAATTTGCCGAATGTTATTTGTGATTTTCCACCCTGATGATTGAAACATTTCAACATTGGCCTGAAAATGGAAAGAAGTATAATCAACAAAGAGCTGGAAGTAATCGCCCTTCAATTTTTTCTGTTTTGCAAAATTTAGGTACAACTGATAAGTCCCGGTTAAGTCAATGGCTTGCATCCTGAGTCTTTTCTCAAGTGCGGCTAGTGCCCGCGAGCTTAGATTTTCTGTTTCGGGGAAACAGGTTACTACGTATTCATCCCGATTTTCAGAAATTTGAAAACGAGTTTGATGCTTATGATAAGAATAAGGTTGCCCCGCAACCAAAACGGGGCAACACAATAATATAAAAATAAGCAATCGTTTAAATATCGTCGTCGT
Organism: Bacteroidales bacterium; assembly: GCA_041694375.1. GTDB lineage: Bacteria > Bacteroidota > Bacteroidia > Bacteroidales > Prolixibacteraceae > Roseimarinus. The sequence continues at coordinate 10,488 of JASMTI010000198.1, forward strand.
CGGCACCAGAAATTGAGTATTCACTTTTCTTTGTTTGTTGCCTTTGTGGTTGGGTTTGGGTTCCGCCATTGCCATCATCATTTGAGTCAATAAATTGTTCCTGAAGCTCACGGGCTTGTTCTGCATTCGAAGGTGTCCATGCAACAACATAGCCGGCCACATCCGTTCCGGATACAGGGTGAACACCTTTCCACTGGCGGATTTGTTCTGTAGCCAAATTAAGGGTGCTTTCTTTAGCTTTTACCGAGTTTTGCCACTTTTGCTGTGAAAAGTAGGCGTTGGTACCGTCATCATACTCCCTTAGTTTTTCAATATTGGTTAACGATTCGGTTGCCACAATGTCTTCAGCCACAAAGTTTTTTATATTGTTAACGGCTCGAAGTCTTGCCTGGCTGTATGCCCTGCTAAAAGCGGCAGATCGGCGTGAACTGGTTGAGCGTACTTCTTGTTGCCCAAAGCCGTAAATAACCATTTGTCCATCACTGTTAAAAGTTACCCATGTTCCAAGTCGTTTAACCAAATCTTCGCTTGACATCGCATTAATCCTGTCTTTTGAATTTTTCACCTTTGAAACAGGTACTTGATAGGCAGTATTGTTTTTTATCAAAGAAGCCAACGATTGAAATTCGGGTGAATACTTCATGCAAACGGCTACCTGGTAATCGTCTTGCCCGGCATCCCCTTCGGCAGTTTTAACAACCGAGCAACCTTTTACCATTCCGGCAACCAATGACTTTACCGTTTGATTGAAATTTTGTTCGTAAACAGCTTTTTTCTTTGGTTCGTTCATCTTGGCTATTTCGTCTTCTGAAACGCCAAGTGCCGACAAGGCTTTATCGAGTGATTTATCGACCACTTTTGCAGCTTTTTGCAGCATGGTAGCTTTTGATTTAGCATCCGGGTCTTCTCCTTCAATGATATCTTCAAGCATTTCAAATCCCCGGCCTGAGGTTATTTGTTCTCCGGCCATCCTAAGCAAATTCATTTTTGCAGTTAACTCTGCAACTGAATAGGCCACATTACGTGAGTTCACAAAGCCGGGCAAGTTGCTTGGACGTGCTGTAGATGCTGCTGCAACTACATAAATTGAACCATCGGAATTAATAACACCTAATGATTTACCTTTACGTGAAAGAATTCCTGATATGTTTTCACGCAATACATCTTCAGGAAATTCTTCAATTTGAGTGGTAACCTCTTGTGTTTCCTGTACGGCTGGGTTCTTAGCTAAGTCGGCAGGGTTTTGCCCATATACAACGAAGCTTATAAACATCAAAAATAAAAGAGCTAATTTCTTGTTCATGGTTATTGAATTAAGGGTTTATATATTGCATAGTAGAAAACAGAATTATCCTCTTCAAACCAAGTTCCCAGTGGTTTTAACGATCGCACAAAGCCTTCAGTATCTTCGCGTATGGTTTCTAAATATGAGTCGGAAATAACCACATTTTTTTCACCATTAATTTCGGTTACTTCTTCGCTTGTACTCATTTGTGTAGATGAAGTGATATCGGCACCATTAACGTAAACCGAGACTTCCTTCTGGGCTTTGACCATCCCAATTCTTCTTAAATCCGACATTCGCTTTTTGCCCCGTTCAACCGCCGAAACACCTACAATGTATGTGGTGTCGTCATGTTCAACTAAATCGCAACCGCCATACATGAGCATGGGGCTCGATTTAACATGTTCCAGCAATGACTGCGCGTTGGAGACTTGAGCTGAGGTTATAATAATAAAGAAGGCTGTAGCATAGACTGAAAAAGATAAGCGTTTGAGCTTCGTTTCTTTTATATTATTCATGATCGATGTTATTTTAAGAGAGGTGACTAATAACACTTTAATGTGTTGTAAAATTAATAATTAGCATCGAACAAAGCAAGTTTAAATTCGAAAAACGATATAACATAATATTTTCATAAAATATATTTTAAAGAAATGGTGTTTTGCAGTTTATTTCATTTCCTCAAATAGCTTAAATACGATTTTAAATGTTTCCCGTACCATTGGGGGTCGCTCAATCGGGCATATAGACCGAGCCGCTCAGTAAATAAAAATAGGATGGATTTCATGTGATGAAAGTTGCCGGTTGTTTTATTCTGCTTGCACGGACTCTTTTATTGGCTGTTATCAAGAAACCCCCACCTCATCCACCTTTTTCTACGGTTCATCATTATTCTTTTCGTTGAAAAGTATTAAGACCTCATTTTTGTGAACAGGAACGAATATATTTTTAACCATAAAAACCTGTTCAAAATGAAGAAAACCGTACTATTATCTGTTATTTTAACTTCGTTTATCATAGCTGCTTTTGCCGGTAATTACGAAAAAACCATGCAAACGAACATCGAAAAAATGAACCAGTGTACCAATGCCGAAGAAATGGTATCGCTGGCCAATGCTTTTGAACGTGTGGCCCAAAAAGAAACCGAAAAATGGTTGCCATACTATTATGCCGCTTATGCAAATACCAGTGTATTGTTTTTTGACCAAAAGATGGAGGCTGATAAGAAGAAGGAGTATCTGCAAAATGCACAAAATAACCTGGATGAAGCAATTGCCCTTGAACCCGGTGAATCGGAAAATTATGCCCTACAGGCACTGATTTACCAAATTAGCATTATTAACCCTTCCGATGGTCAAAAATATATGGGCAAGGTTAATGAAGCGTTAGCAAAGGCTGAGGCACTTAATGAAAATAACCCGAGGGTTTATTACATGAAAGGAACCATGTTGTTCCATACACCCGAACAATTTGGTGGCGGTAAAAAAGCGGCTAAGCCAATGTTTAAAAAAGCAGCCGGTTTATTCGAAAACACAAGCAATAACGGGTTAATGCCCTCGTGGGGCATGCAGCATAACAGCATGTTGCTCGAACAATGCAATAAATAGTGTAGTAATTAGTTGATTGGTCATTTGTCATTGGTGGTTATTAGCTAATGACAAATGACTATTTTGTATTATTTTTAGTGCCAGATTATGAGACGACATTATAAACGAAGCATAAACCTGAAATCGATCCTTCTGGCATCATTTTTTTCAGTTGCAATCGGGACGCTGTTTTTATGGACTGGTGCACAAACAATAAAGCTCCCGTTTTCGCAATACCTGTGGAACTCGGTGTACTCTCTTTGTATTGGTTTGGGGTTGTTCCTGAACGGGACAATTTTTAGGAATATTGAGAAACGCTATATTTCATGGGTTAAATGGCCGGTTAAAAGCTTCTTTATTGCCTTAACAGTTCATCTTGTTTATTCCAGCTTTATTATCATCTTTTTCAACTGGCTTTGGTTTATTAAAATAAGTGGCAACTCAGTTGCTCATTTTCTTTCTTACGGATGGTTTATCATTATTGGAGAGTATATCTCATTCTTCCTGATTTCAGCAATAATTTATGCCCGGTCATTTTTTATTGAATATCGTGAAGAAGCCATCCAGGCTGAAAAACTAAAACAAGAAGCCATGGGGCTTCAGTATCAGGTAATGCAAAACCAGGTGAACCCACATTTTTTATTCAATGCACTCAATGTAATTGGTTCGCTTATCGATGTTGATACCGAAAAAGCAAAATCTTTCATCCGTGAGCTCTCCCTCTTTTATCGCGAACTACTTCTATTGAAGGATACAGAACTTGTTTCGGTCAGGGAAGAACTGAACTTTGTGAAAAAATATATTTTCTTGCAGAAAATCCGGTTTGGCGATAATTTTAATGTCGATATATTCATTCCTGAAGATATGCCGGGCAAGCTTGTGCCAATGTCGTTGCAAATGATGCTTGAAAATGCAGTGAAACATAATGTTATCTCTAAAAATGAACCACTTCGTGTGGTGATGGGAAAAACTGATAACGGCGAATTGTTTGTTGAGAACAACCTTCAGCCCAAAAGCAATGTGAGTGGGAGCAACCGCATTGGCCTGGATAATTTAAGGGCAAGATATCAATACCTTACAAATAAAGAAATGCAAATTTCGAAGAATGAACATTTCTTCAGGGTGACCATTCCCCTTATTAATATCGGAAGCTACGCAGGGGAATGACATGGTATTGAAAAAACTATTATAAACCCCTGAACCAATCCTGAAAGTACTCGCCAAACGGGATAATTTTAGCTTCTCCCTGAATGGCATATATCAAACTTAACAACCAAAAGGCGAATAATACGATGCTTAGGAGCCACCCAATAATGGGAATAAATTTCAGAATAAAACCAACAATATACAATCCCATTGTTTGTCGTATATAAAAAGATGTATATTCATCCCTTGGGTTTTGGTTCAATATCAATGCAATTATCCAACCTATCGGTGTAATATGCGCTACAATTGCTTTAACTTTGGCATCCATGACTTTCTGTTTTATTATTTCTTTACAAAAATAGTAAAGCTCATTGTTGTTTCTGTTAATGAATAGGGCAGTGACCGAAAAAATCGGTAAACCCCAATTTTATCCGGTTTTTTGTAATCTCGAAAAGTTCACTGACAAATCTCATATTATGGTTAAATACCGTTTAAAATTGAACTTTTTCTGCCCTTTTTTTCTCCCTTAACTCATTTAAAACAACTACCTTTGCCCCCGTTTTAAAAATACAGTTACATTATGGCAGAGAAAAATATAAAGCTTATTGAAGCATTTCCCCCGGTTTCGACCGAAGAGTGGGAGGCCAAAATCCAGGCCGACCTTAAGGGGAAAGATTATGAAAAGGCGCTGGTTTGGAGAACCATCGAAGGTTTCAGCGTAAGGCCTTACTATCGTGAAGAAGATTTGGAGCGGGTAAAATACCTCGACAATGTACCCGGGGAGTTTCCGTTCTCTCGTGGAGCCAAGACCAGCGGGAACGACTGGTTTATCCGTCAGGATTTGAAAGTTGAAGACCTTGAAAAAACCAATAAAAAGGCACTCGACGTTCTTCAGCGTGGTGTTACTTCGCTGGGTTTCATCGTTGAAGGGCGCAATAAATTAACAGTTTCTGACCTTGAGGTATTGCTTAAGGACATTTGTCTTGAGGCCGTTGAGCTGAACCTGGTGTGTTGCTCAAACAACGCTGAAAATGCAAGGGTATTGGCTCAATATATCACAAACAAATACGGAAAAGAAAACAACATTAAAGCATCGGTCAATATTGACCCTGTAGGTGCAATGACTCGCAACGGCGCTTATGATGCTGGTGTAATGCCCGAAATCAAATCGTTGGTTGAAGAAACCGCTCCATTAAAAGGATACTCGGCTATTGCTGTTAACGGGAAAATTTTCCGTGATGCAGGCTCGTCTATTGCACAGGAAATGGCATTTTCGCTGGCTGCCGGGGCCGAATATCTGACCCAACTTACCGAAGCCGGCCTGGATGCTAAAACCGTGGCACCTAAAATTAAATTCAACTTAGGAGTAGGCACTAACTATTTTATGGAAATTGCTAAGCTTCGTGCTATCCGCTTCATGTGGGCAAAAATTGTTGATGCATTTATGCCCGGATGCAGCACCGACGAGTGTGCATGCGCAGCGGTTATGAATATACATAGCGAAAATACCATCTGGAATAAAACGGTTTACGACCCGTATGTAAATATGTTGCGTACTCAAACTGAAGCAATGAGTGCAGCCCTGGGCGGCACCAATTCAATGACGGTTATCCCGTTCAATTCGGTTTATGAAGATAGCACCCCGTTCTCGGAACGTATTGCCCGCAACCAACAGATTTTATTAAAAGAGGAGTCTCATTTCGATAAAGTTTCGGACCCGGCTGCCGGTTCATATTATATTGAAACCCTTACCGACAGCATTGCCACTTCGGCATGGAACCTTTTTGTTGAGGTACAGGATAAGGGCGGTTATATCGAAGCATTCAAAGCAGGGTTTGTACAGGATACCATTAAAGCAACTTCAGACAAGCTCGATAAAGGCATTGAGCGTCGTCGCGACAGCCTGCTCGGGATTAACCAATTCCCTAATTTTACCGAGTACATGGAAAAAGAACTCGATGCCGAGGTGTTTCAGCGCCATCAGTGTAAGGCCGAAAACGCCATTGCCGAGCCATTAACCACTTACCGTGGTGCGCAGGCCTTTGAAGTGTTGCGCTCTACAACCGATGCATATGCATTGAAAAATAAGCGGCCGTTTGTGTTTATGCTTCCTGTTGGAAAACTAAACATGCGCAAAGCCCGTGCCCAGTTTGCCGCCAACTTTTTTGCCGTGGCCGGTTTCGAAGTAAAAGAAGGCAAAGGCTACGATACGGTTGAGGAAGGCATAGCCGACGCTAAAAAAGAAGGGGCTGACATCGTGGTAATGTGCAGCTCCGACGATGAATATGCAACGTATGCCCCCGAGGCCGTTAAACAACTCGATAACGAGATTTTTGTAATTGCCGGTAACCCTGCAAGTAAAGAAGACCTCGAAAAAGAAGGCATCAAAAATTTCATCCATGTACGCAGCAACTTGTTGGAAGAGCTGAAAGGTTATCAAAAAGAGTTAATTAAATCATAGACACAAGAATCAAGACACAAGAATCAAGACTTAGGAATCAAGACTTAGGAATCAAGATGCATAATTACTTAGAACTGAAAATATGGCAACAATCGAGAGAATTGGTAAAGCAGATTTATCTGATTACTGAATCATTTCCCAAAAGCCAGATGTATGGTCTTGCTAATCAAATGCAACGTGCAGCTGTTTCAATTCCATCTAATATTGCAGAAGGAGCGGGGCGTAATACAGAGAAAGAGTTTATCCGGTTCTTAGATATTGCAAATGGCTCTTCTTTTGAATTAGAAACTCAACTGCTTCTTTCTGTTGACCTGGAGTTTTCAGAACAAATTCAAATTGAACCAATTATTTCTAATTTGAAAGGAATTCAGAAGATGCTCTTTAAATTCAGATGTTTATTAGCATCCAAATCTTGATACCTGATACTTGAATCTAAAAATCTTATAAATATGAAACCAAATTTCAAAGATATAAATATCAAAAGCGGCGCTGCTAATGCTGTAGATGAGCAAAAGTGGGCCGAAGAAAACGGGATCAGGAAAGACTGGGTAACCCCGGAGCAGATTCCCGTGAAACCAGTTTACACGAAAAGCGACCTCGAAGGTATGGAGCACCTGAACTATGCTGCCGGCCTTCCACCGTTTTTACGCGGACCGTATTCAGCTATGTATGCCATGCGGCCATGGACCATCCGCCAGTACGCCGGGTTTTCAACTGCCGAGGAAAGTAACGCGTTTTACCGTCGTAACCTCGCTGCCGGGCAAAAAGGTTTGTCGGTAGCATTCGACCTTGCTACCCACCGTGGGTACGATAGTGACCATCCGCGTGTGGTTGGCGATGTAGGTAAAGCCGGTGTGGCGGTTGATTCCATCCTCGACATGAAGGTATTGTTCGACCAAATCCCACTCGATGAGATGTCGGTTTCGATGACCATGAACGGGGCTGTGCTCCCGGTGATGGCATTTTACATAGTTACCGGGTTGGAGCAGGGTGCAACACTCGATCAACTTTCGGGTACCATCCAAAACGATATCCTTAAAGAATTTATGGTGCGTAACACATACATTTACCCGCCAAAATTCTCGATGAAAATTATTGCCGACATCTTCGAATACACTTCGAAGAACATGCCGCGATTTAACTCCATTTCAATTTCGGGTTACCACATGCAGGAAGCCGGTGCAACTGCCGATATCGAGATGGCTTATACCCTGGCCGACGGGCTGGAGTACCTTCGTGCAGGTATCGATGCCGGAATGGATGTTGACTCATTCGCACCACGCTTGTCGTTCTTCTGGGCCATTGGCATGAACCACTTTATGGAAATTGCCAAAATGCGTGCCGCGCGTATGTTGTGGGCTCGAATTGTAAAGCAGTTCAACCCTAAAAACCCAAAATCGATGGCCTTGCGTACACACTCGCAAACATCGGGGTGGTCGCTTACCGAGCAAGATCCTTATAACAATGTTGGCCGTACCTGTATCGAGGCAATGGCTTCGGCACTTGGACACACGCAATCGTTGCACACCAATGCGCTTGACGAGGCTATAGCGCTGCCAACCGAATTCTCGGCACGTATTGCCCGTAACACACAGCTGTATATTCAACAGGAAACCGAAATATGCCGTGGTGTTGACCCATGGGCTGGTTCATACTATGTTGAATCACTTACCAGTGAACTTTACGATAAGGCCTGGGCCCTCATCGAAGAAGTTGAAAAACTTGGCGGTATGGCCAAGGCCATCGAAACCGGTGTGCCTAAAATGCGTATCGAAGAAGCCGCGGCACGTGCCCAGGGACGTATCGATGCCGGAACACAAACCATTGTGGGTGTTAACAAATACAAGCTCGATAAGCAGGACCCAATTGATATTCTCGAGATTGACAATTCAGCCGTTCGTTTATCACAAATTGAGCGCCTGAAGAAACTCCGTGCCGAGCGTAACGAAGAAGAGTGCCAGGCAGCACTTACCGCATTGTCGAATGCCGTTGAAACCGGAAAAGGAAACTTACTGGAGTTGGCTGTCGAGGCCGCTAAAAAACGTGCATCACTGGGTGAAATATCAGATGCCTGCGAAAAACATGTAGGGCGTTATAAAGCAGTAATCAGAACAATTGAAGGCGTGTATTCATCAGAAGCCAGAAACAACGACGACTTTGCCCAGGCTGTAAAGTTGGTCGAAAAATTTGCCGACATGGAAGGTCGTCAGCCCCGTATTATGATTGCCAAAATGGGACAGGACGGACACGACCGTGGCGCGAAAGTAGTAGCAACCGGTTATGCCGATCTCGGTTTTGACGTGGATATGGGACCATTGTTCCAAACTCCGGAGGAAGCCGCTAAGCAAGCCGTTGAAAACGATGTGCATGTGCTGGGTGTTTCGTCGCTGGCAGCAGGCCACAAAACGTTGGTGCCTTCAGTAATTGAAGAACTCAAGAAACTTGGTCGTGATGATATCATTGTAATTGCCGGTGGTGTAATCCCATCGCAGGACTACCAGTTCTTGTACGACCAGGGTGTTTCTGCAATTTTCGGCCCTGGCAGCAGCGTTGCTACTGCCGGAAAGAAAATCATGGAAATCCTGATTGATGTTTACGGAGAATAATTAGAATCTAAGAGCTTTTCCAAAGTTTATGACTTTGGAGAAGGTTTGATAATATTGAAGCCCCACTGTCGGATGATGGTGGGGCTTTTTTGTTTTTATTTAAATCCATTCTAAATCATAACATCTTAGGATTGCAGCATCCAACCTTGCATTCTATTTTTGCCCTATCAAAAAAGTAGGACACAAACAGGATGCATAAAATTTTTCTTAGATACTTTGTTTTTATTCTTTTGCTTACCATCATACAGGTTTCGTTTGGTAAGGAAAATACGACTTCGTTAAGCGGTAAAATTACAGATACCGGTGGTAACCCCGTTAGCTTTGCCTCGGTGTTAATCAACAAAACCCAGAAAGGGGTTTCAACCAACGTAGAAGGTGAGTTTGATGTGCCCAATATTGCTTCGGGCAAATACACTATTGAAGTACGGTGCATTGGTTACGAAAATTATTCGGGCCAAATTGTTATTGAAAACACAGGCACGAATACCGTTGAAGTCGTGCTCAACCCCGCAGATATTGAAGTTGGCGAAGTATTGGTTACCGGGAAGGGCAAAACAGCACAAACCCGGCAAAAGGCTTTTACCATCTCGGCAATCGATGCCGAACCCCTACAAAACCTGAACCAGGATATCAACCATGTTTTGGGCAAGGTTACAGGCGTACGAATCCGCGAGGAAGGTGGATTGGGCTCAGGCTTTAACTTTAGCCTGAATGGTTTTTCGGGCCGGCAAATCAAATTCTTTCTCGATGGCGTGCCCATGGACTACTACGGTTCTTCAATGTCACTGAACAACATCCCAATTAACATGGCCGAACAAATTGAGGTTTACAAAGGTGTTGTCCCAGTCAATTTGGGCTCCGATGCCCTTGGCGGGGCTGTTAATATTGTTACCCGTAACGATGTAAAAAGCTTTGTTGATGCCTCATATAGCATAGGCTCATTTAATACACACCGTTTGTCGTTGCTTAGTAAATACGTGAATCCTGAAAATGGATTTACCATTGGAATGAACGCATTTGGCAATTATTCTGATAATGACTATTGGGTTGATGTTGAAATTTATGACAGCGAAACCAAAGCCTACAAAGGTATTGAAACAGTACACCGGTTTAACGATGCTTATAAATCGGGTATGGTACAGTTTGAAACCGGATGGCAAAACCGCAGCTTTGCCGACCAGCTTTTGGCAGGGATAATTGTTTCAGGAAATTACAAAGAAATACAGACCGGGGTGAACATGAACCAGGTGGCTGGTCAGGTTTACCGGACCAACGACCAGTTTGTAGCTTCGGTTAAATATAAAAAGGAGGCACTCCTTGCCCCAGGACTTGACGTACGGTTCTATTCATCGTACCTCGACGGGCATTCGTTGGTGGCCGACAGCAGCTCGCGTCAATATAACTGGCATGGCGGGTATTATGTTGAAAGCATTGGTACTTCGGGCGAGTTAACTCGCGATAAATCACTCTTCTCGTTTGATGATAAAAGTGCTACAACAAGTTCAAATGTTAGCTACGAACTTACCCCGCAACATGCTTTTGTGATAAACCACAACTACTCATGGTTTCGCCGCGAAGGAAACGACCCGCTGAGCCCGTATGTTATCCCGTACGACGAGCCTAATGTGATGAACAAGCATGTATTTGGGACCGGATATCAGAACAAAATGTTTGATGGGCGCATCTCAACCAATATTTTTTATAAACTCTTCACCATGGATGTTGATGTGGTTTATGCCGAATGGGGCAACTACGAACAGAATAACCAATCGTACACACGTAGCAGCTTTGGACTGGCTTCAACGTGGTTTATTATGCCATCAGTCCAGTTGAAGCTTTCATACGAAAATACATACCGGCTCCCCGAGGTTTACGAGCTGATGGGTGATGGGTACTTGCTTAAAAACAACCCGTACCTGAAGCCTGAACGTAGCCGTAATTTTAACGCGGGTGTCTTATGGGATTATCTAAGTTCAAACCATCATTTGCTGGTTGAGGCCAATTACCTTTACCGCTATGCCGAAGATTTAATCAGGCTTGATGTTGCTGCCATTACCAGCCAGTATCAAAACTTGCGCAGTGCCCGCGTAAACAGTTTCGAGGGAAGTGTGCGTTATCGTTACAAAGATTTGTTGAACATTGAGGTCAATACCACCTATCAGGATATGGTCAACCTTGATAAAAAGACAGGCTATTATAGAGTACGTATCCCGAACGTACCCTATCTTTTTTGCAATGTTTCAGCCGGGCTTACTTTTAAAAACGTTGGCATTGAAAAGTCAAAATTCAGCATGAACTGGGCGGTGGCTTTTGTTGAGGCTTTCTACCTTAAATGGCCCAACCTGGGCTTACCATCTTCAAAATACACCATTCCCCGGCAGTTGTCGCATAATGCATCGCTCGCTTATTCGATAAATGGGCGTTACAATATCTCTGTTGAATGCCGAAATGTTTTCGACCGGGCTTTGTTTGATAACTATGCCTTACAAAAACCCGGAAGGTCATTTAATGTGAAGTTGAGGTACTTTTTTGCTTCAAAATAAATTGAGTATAAACATAAAACCAGATAGAAATGAAAAAATCAATTTTGTTATTTAAGTTAATGATTGTGTTACTGGCCTTTTCGGCGTTATTTGTGGCTTGTGAGGAAGAAGAAGTTGCACCAACAAGCAATGCCGATGGCTATGTGCTGGCTTTACGTTCGTTAGGCACAAACAACGAAACAGCCGATTATATTTTAAGTGCCAATGACCTTACCTCGGGTGAAATATCGGCTGAAGGGCGCGGTGTTGAGCAACAAGGATGGCGGTATTATACAACTGCCGGCGACAGGTTTTTCAGTGTTGGCTATGGCGATAACAACCTAATAGGTTACCAACTGAACGAAGAAAATATTTTTGTTGAAGCCGGTAAAATGGTATTTGAACGTATGGACTGTATGAGCCCTGCTTTTGACGATAAGTTTGTAGCCATTGGTGCCCCCTGGGGCGGTGGCTCATACGATTGTACCATCCAGTTGATTGATACTGAGTCGGTGTCGGTAGAGCATGAGGTAGTTCATCCCCTTTACCGGGTTTCAGAAAGTGATACGCTGAATAAATGGCCCACATCGGCAATGCTCAAAGACAATAAGGTTTATGTTTCATTTTACCCATTGCACGGGTCAAGCTGGCAAACCCCACAGGTTGATACGGCTTATATCAGTATTTTTAGCTATCCCGAATTGGAATATGAGAAAACCATCAAGGATACGCGTACCGGCCCAATTGGTTACTACGGTAACTCACCGGCCATGATGTTGGATGAAGGCGGAAACCTTTACACCGTTTCCCCAAGTTCGTATGCTGCCGGTTATACCTCGGTAAGCAAATCCTCGGGTATCTTACGTGTAAATGCCGGCGAAAGTGAATTCGATACAAACTATTTTTTCGATGTTGAAGCTGTAAGTGGTTACAAAGTACTGACTGCAGCCTATGCCGGAAATGGTATGGCCGTTGCCCGCGTAGCAGCAAATGAAACTGAAGAAGAAATTGGTGGCTGGGGCGCATTTAAAGTAACCGTGCCACGCTTAAAGGTAGCTGTGCTCGACCTCGTGAACAAAACGGTTACCGATGTGGTTGATATTCCCCGGCATGGAGGGCAGTATGCAACACCATTTTTTATTGAAGACGGAACAGTTACAATGTCGATTAACGATGGTGAAAATGTAAACCTATACCAAATCGACCCGCAAACAGCAACTGCAACGAAAGGTGCATCGGTTGATGGTATTGAAGTGCAGGCAATATATAACGCAAATTAATGACATACAAACAAATCATAAAAAAGGTACACCTATGGCTCGGGCTTGCGTCCGGGCTATTGGTGTTTCTTATTTCTATCAGCGGGGCCATGTATGCCTTCAAAGATGAAATATTCAACAAGGTACATGCCGAACACAGGTATGTTGGTAAGGCTGGAGACGAAACCCTGCCGGTTGATTCCCTTTGGCATATTGCTTCCGGTGCCCTGGGTGAAGGGCGCCCTGTCACTTATTTGAATACATATTCAGACCCTCTGCGGGCATGGGAATTCAAGGCTTACCACTATAACAACGATAAAGTATTGTATTTTAACTGGTGCGAGTACGACTTGGTTGTGTATGTTAATCCTTATAATGGAGAGGTTTTGCATGTATTGGACCACAAGTACGAATTTTTTCAAATGGTTAAAATGTTCCATTGGAGCTTTTGGCTCAATACTAAATATGGTCAGCCCATTGTAGGGTGGACTGTCGTTCTGTTTGTTGTTGCCCTTCTTTCAGGTTTAGTATTATGGTGGCCCACGGGCAAACGTTCAAAGCGCCGCAGTTTTGTAATAAAGCGCACCCGCAAATGGAAGGTACTGAATTACGATTTGCACAATGTACTTGGTTTTTATTCAATCCCCTTTGCTTTGGTGCTCTCGTTTACCGGCATGGTGTGGGCTTTTAAGTGGTTTATGGCACTGGTTTACCTGGTGTTTAATTTAAGCAGCGAACCCCCTGTTACCGAACAAGCAAGTTCGGTATCATACAATAAACCTTTTGTTGAGTCGGTTTACGAAACCGTTTACCAAAAATCAGTTTCTGAACACCCGGATGCATATTCTATTATGATACGGGCAGCAGAACCTTCGGATAGCGGTGTTGTGAACACATTTGTGAAAGAGAAAGAGGCGGTATATTATAAAGCCCATCAGGAAACATTTGATAAATACACGGGAGAGAAGCTTACCACAAGGGGGTTCGACGATTTGAACCGTGGTGAAAAAGTGCTGAGCATGAATTATGATATTCATGTGGGCGCTATTTTGGGACTGCCCGGTAAAATATTGGTTTTTGTAATTGCATTAATCGCTGCATCAATGCCAGTAACAGGTTTCATTATTTGGTGGAACCGACGGAAAAAACGTAAAAAAATAACCATCGATATTTAATAGATATGTTTTCACTGTATAACCCTGTAAAAAAAGAAAAGTCCGCATTAACTATTTTATATGGTACACATTCGGGCAATTCAAAATATATTGCAAAAACCGCATCAAAACTATTTAAAAAGAATGGTGTTGAGAACACCTGTATTGATGTGGGGCGCTACAATTTTGATGATTTTCATACCGAGGAAAATGTTTTGTTGGTCATGAGCACCCATGGCGACGGGGTGCCACCTTCGTCTGCCAAAAAGTTTTACAAAAAGTTGATGAAACTTGACATTTCCTTGAGCAATTTGAATTTCTCGGTTTGTGCACTGGGCGATAAATCGTACGATAAATTCTGTCAAACCGGTTTGGACATACACGAAAAGCTACAATTAGCGGGGGCAAAACAAATTACCGATGTGGTGAAATGCGATGTCGATTATAAGCAGCCTGTACAAACGTGGCTCAAATTTCTGGTGAATCATTTTAAAGGTGGCGAAGCCAAGGTGCTTGATATTGGGCAAGCCCCAAAATCGGAGTTCAATGCACGTATTGTATCACGAAAAAGGCTCAATGCCCCCTCATCGGGTAAAGAAGTGATTGAACTGAAGTTAAAAATAAAAGACCCCGGTTTTTCATGCCTTCCCGGTGATACATTGGCTATTCTTCCCAAGAACAATGCAATAATGGTTTATAAAATATGGTCGCTGTTAAATACCAAACATTATACATCGCCAGAGGCAATCCCTTCGGTCATTAAAAGTTTAATCAACGATTACGAACTATCGTTACTGCCGATAAAATTTTTCAAGCAATACAATGCATTGGCCGGAAGTGAAAAACTTGAGAAACTCATATTAAGTAAAGAAGTAAAAGAAAAGTACGGAGGTGAGAATGCCCTGGTGAATTTGATGCATGATTTTCCGGTGAAATTATCACCCGATGAATTAATTGCGATGTTAAAACCCATCAGGGCACGTTACTATTCAGTTTCATCAGTGTGGGATGTCGAAACCAATACCATTGACCTGTTGTTACGGACCCTCAATCGGGGGGTTGCTACCAATTACCTTGGGCACCGCCTCGAAACAGGGAGCCGTATAAGTGTCAGACATGTCCAAAATGAGCAATTCAGACTGCCTGCCAAAAAAGATGTGCCGGTTATAATGGTCGCCAATGGCGTAGGATTGGCCCCTTTCAGGGCATTTTTGCAACAAATGCAAAACGAAGGGCGTAAGCATAAAACATGGCTTCTTTATGGCGACCGCAGCCGCAAAACCGATTTCATTTACGAGAATGAATTTATGCAGTTCCAAACTGAAGGTGTTTTATCAAAATTGTCGTTGGCATTTTCGCGCGATGAAGAATCAAAATATGTTCAGCATACCGTAGCCGAAAACCAAAAGAAAATTGCAAAATGGCTTAAAAAGGGTGCACACGTGTATGTTTGCGGTTCAACCGGAATGGGAAAAGAAGTTAAACACGCAATTAAGCAGTCAATGGCGTTGAAAGGGAAAAAGTCCGGCATCGACCAGTTAAAAAAAGAGGGACGTTATTTTGTAGAACTATTTTAGTTAAAGTATTTCTTCAGGTTGTACTTTTGTGCTACCTGAAGACGTTTATCATCATCAATTGATTTCATGTACATTTTCCATCCGGGGCAAAATTTAATATGCCATTTCCAGAACCGGCCGGCAAATGATTTTGGGTTTTTATCGTATTTTGCCCTCATTTTACATTCATCGCAAGCTTGTGTTTTTTCCATGATTTAAGAGTTTAAAAATAGTTGCTGATTTTATTTAAGTCGACATTACCGCCCGAGAGGATAATGCCTGTTTTTTTATTTTTTACATTAATTTTCTTCTCAATAATCGCTGCAAATGGAACAGCTGAAGATGGTTCAACAATAATTTTCATCCGTTCCCAAATCATCCGCATCGCCTTAATAATTGCCTCATCCGAAACCGTAACAATTTGGTCTGTTTTTGATTTTATGATTTCAAAATTAAGAACTCCAAGCGAAGTGAGCAAACCATCGGCTATGGTATTGGGGTTAACCGAAGGATGGATTTTTCCATCGTAGAATGAGCGGTATGCATCATCGGCCCCTGAAGGTTCGCAAGCAATAACTTGTGCGCCGGGCAACATTTTTTTCGTGGTAATTGAGGTGCCTGCCAATAAACCTCCGCCCCCCACTGGGCATAGTATCAAGTCAAACGGGCCCTTGTCTTCAATTAGTTCTTTTACCGCGGTTCCTTGCCCGCTGATCACATCAAAATTGTTGTATGGGTGTATTTCAGTTGCCCCGGTTTGTTCAATTACACTTGCTAATGTGGTTTCGCGTGCTTCGAGTGTTGGTTTGCAAAACGTTATTTCAGCCCCGTAACCTTCCACAGCCTTTTTCTTTATTTCGGGTGCATTTTCGGGCATCACCACGTAAGCTTTAATACCGCGGTTACGTGCTGCCAATGCAAGTGCAGCAGCATGGTTGCCCGATGAGTGTGTTGCCACACCCTTTAAAGCTTTATCTTCGTCTAAACTCATAACAGCATTGGTTGCCCCACGAAACTTGAAAGCACCCACTTTTTGAAAATTTTCGCATTTGAAAAAAAGGTTACATTGGAAAATCTCATCCAGGCTGACTGATGATAAAACAGGAGTACGATGAACAAAAGGCTTAATCCTTTTATGGGCTTTTTGTATGTCAGAAAATACCGGTGCTTGCATTTATGGTTTATTTAATAATTCAAAGGTAATTATTTACAAGTATTGATTCCACATAAAAATCAGTTTAAAATACATCAGGTATTTACCATCGTGACTTTTCACATGCACCTATGCACATCAACCATTTTAAAATTTTATTGTTACTAAGTATAAAAAATTAGCCTATGGATAAAAAGAAAAAACAAGTAAATAAATGGATAAAAGAGCGCAAATCAACTTTTGTAGGCGGTTTAAAAGAAGGAGGCAAAATTGACGACAAAGTGGTTGAGCAACTGCTTGAAAATGCCAGTTGGGCCCCATCCCATGGTTTGGTTCAGGCTTGGTATTTTAAAGTGTTTGAGGGTGAAGGCGTGAAACGTTTTTTTAATGTTCAAAAAGAGATTTATAAAAACATAACCCCGGCATCAAAATTTAAACAGCATAAGTACGATGGTTATGATGAAAAATGGAAATATGTATCGCATGTTATTGCTGTTATTGCCAAGCGCGACCCCGATAAGCGCTTCCCAAAACAAGAGGATTTGGTATCGGTGGCCTGTGGTGTTGAAAATATTTACCTGAGCCTTGATGCTTATGAAATAGGTGGCTACCTAAGTACAGGCGATGTTTGTTATTCGCCCCACATGCGCAAATTTCTTGAACTGGACCGCGAGGATGAGCCCGTTGGTTTCTTCGTGTTGGGCATACCCGATGATTCTGCCCCAAAGCTGCCCCGTTCGAGGGTTCATTTCGCCGAAAAAACCGAGTGGGTCAGGGAATAAAAAAGGCAGGAAGATAAACTGCTTCCTGCCTTTTGGATAGTGTATTTCAATTTTTATTGTTTGTCAAACCATTCAAGCGAAGCTGCAATAGTAGGGAAGAATGCACCCGTATGATCCAATCCGCTAAAAGGGACCAACTTCACATTAGACGATTGGTATGTATTTGAGAAATCTCTGTATAATAATGATGATTGTGTAGCAGGCACCCACTGGTCGTCGTTTCCGTGATATAAGTTAAGTGGTGATTGTACATCCCAGGCACTAATGCTATTTTCAACAAACGCTTCACGTACAGGGGCGTATGTTTCAGAAGTCATAAAAACTTCATGGTCTTCAAAGTCATCATTAAACAACTCACCAACGTAGTTGCTCATCTGTTCTTCTATTTCATTGGCGTAAGTGTTTCCATCAATTAAACCTACCACATTTTGATCATATGGTTCACTGAAAATGTCTGAATACTCAACATCCATATTGCTGTATTCTTTGAATGAGTCGATTATGTATAAGATAAATGAAGGTGTTTCGTAAAATCGGGGTTCTTTATTAATTACAAATTCCCTGAACTCAAGAAAATCATACGCACCACTTCCGGCTGCAGTTGCTTTTACCTCTATATCGCTGTTTTGGCTATTGTTTTCAATAGCAGATAATGCTGATACAGTGGCACTCCCACCCTGTGAGAATCCTAATAAGAATAAGTCGTTGTTTATATTACAATCTTCTTCTTGTTTTGCATATTCTTTAGCAGCCCTTATCATGTCAAGTACAGCATTATTCGTGTACTCTTTATGCATATATGGGTGCAGGTAGGTTGATGACTCACCAAACCCAATATAATCAGCTAATGCCACAACATTTCCGATGCTGGCCATAAAAATTCCGGCAAAAGCTTCGTTTTCAGGGTTTGTCAGGTATCCGGCTTTTTTCATGTATACCGATGGTGAACTTGCATTTGTAAAGATTGTACCATGCTGGTAACTAATCATGTCGAACGATTGATCTGCATCGGATGGATAGGTTACGATACCTGACACTTCAATTGTATCGTCTTCAAATTCAGTTTTGTAAGTCAATTTATAAACATCTACATCATATTTCAATTTTGCTGAGAACTCAGTAAGCCCTGCAGCTCCAACAATGGTTTCGAGGCTTGTTTTATTGATGGTAATAATCTTTTCCGCCTCAACGAGGTATTGTGGCTTAAACTCTTCTGGATCTTCTTCTTCCTTACAACCAAAAACCAGTAGTAGTGATGCTAAAACTATCACCAGCGGGAATTTAAATGTTTTCATCATTTTCATCATTTTTAGTGAATATTATTTTCTCTGTTTCTAACCAACTTAAATTTTATGATAGAATGTTGTTTATCTCGTTGATTTCTTCACTTGAAAAAGTGAGGTAATCAAGTGAAGCGAGATTATCCTCAAGCTGATTGGTTGAACTGGCACCAACAAGGACTGAGGTTACCTTTTTATCTTTTAACAACCAGGCAATGGCCATTTGCGCCAATGATTGTCCACGGGCAACAGCAATTTCATTTAATGCCCTGATTTTATCGATTGCCCCCTCAACTTGGTCTTCCTGCAAGAACCCCCATGATTTTGCAGCACGTGAATTATCGGGGATGCCATTAAGGTATTTATCGGTAAGTAATCCTTGGGCCAAAGGTGAAAACGCGATGATGCCAACACCTAGTTCCTGGGCAGTGTCAAGCAAACTTTCTTCGCTCCAGCGTTCAAACATTGAATATTTTATTTGGTTGATCAGGCAAGGGGTGCCTAATTCATTTAAAATACCAACAGCCTCTTTTGTTTCATCTGCATTATAATTTGATATGCCTACGTACAATGCTTTCCCTTGCCTAACAATTAAATCGAGTGCCGCCATTGTTTCTTCAAGTGGAGTGTCGGGATCGGGCCTGTGGTGGTAAAATATATCAACATAATCGAGTCCCATCCTTTTCAAACTTTGGTCGAGGCTTGAAACCAGATATTTTTTTGAACCCCAGTCACCATAAGGACCATCCCACATGCCATACCCGGCTTTTGTTGAAATAATCATCTCATCGCGGTAAGGTTTAAAATCCTTTTTAAATATTTTACCAAAGTTTTCTTCAGCCGAACCTGGTGGCGGCCCGTAATTGTTGGCAAGGTCGAAATGGGTTATGCCATTATCAAAAGCATATCTAAGGATTTCACGTCCGCTTTCAAAAATGTCTACACCCCCAAAATTGTGCCATAACCCGAGTGAAATAAGTGGTAATTTCAATCCTGAGTGACCACAACGTTGGTAGTTAATTTTTCCGTAGCGTTTTTCATTTGCATTGTACATGCTCATAATCTTTGTTTTATATTTGTCTATTATATCAGGTTAATAAACAAAAATACGAAAACATTTGGTTATTTTAAAAGTTAAATAAATTAGTATAAAATAGTTTTTTAGTTATTATCAAAAATATCGAAAGAGATGCCGAAAATTGACTTTAAACCCGGGACCATGGTTTATCCGTTACCCGCTGCCATGGTAAGTTGTGGAGAGAACGAACAGGAGTACAATATCATTACCATTGCCT
Source organism: Bacteroidales bacterium (assembly GCA_041694375.1). Classification (GTDB taxonomy): domain Bacteria; phylum Bacteroidota; class Bacteroidia; order Bacteroidales; family Prolixibacteraceae; genus Roseimarinus. Next base: position 30,573 of record JASMTI010000198.1, read on the forward strand.
GGACTGGAACTGTAAACAGTAACCCGCCCATGTGTTATATTTCAGTCAGGCCCGAACGTCATTCACACGCAATTATTAAGCGTACCGGTGAGTTTGTAATTAACCTTACAACCGAAAATATGTCGAAAGAAACCGATTGGTGCGGCTGCCGAAGCGGGCGCAAGTTCAATAAGTGGGAAGAAATGAACTTAACCCCTTCGCCGGCAAAAGTTGTAAAAGCCCCCATTATTGAAGAAGCTCCTGTGAGCATTGAGTGTATTGTGAAAGACATTATCTCATTAGGGTCACACGATATGTTTTTGGCAGAAGTTGTTAATGTTCGTGTTGATGATAAATATATGGATAATGAAACTGGAAAATTTGATTTGGCCGGTGCCAATCCATTGGTATTCAATCATGGGGCTTATTTCAAACTCGGACAAAAAATAGGTAAATTTGGATATTCGGTACAAAAGAAAAAGCGGGCAAAAAAGAAATGATATGGTTATTTTATTCGTATGATTTGCGATCATCCTCTATGGCATTCATAACGCACCTGAATCCTATGTAACTTCGTGCTGTATCCTGATATTCGTAATCGCGTGATGATACTTCAAGATAGTATGAAACATCTTTCCATGACCCACCCCTGACAACTTTACGCTTGAGTGCCGGGGCATCTTCTGTTTCAGCCTTGTATTGAAGCTCGGGGTTAAGATCATTAACCATGGCATAGCCAAGTTCATCGAAAGTTGTACTGGTCCATTCAGAAACGTTACCGGCCATATCATATAAACCATAGTCGTTTGGCGGAAAACTAGCAACTTTCATTGCTTTGGCCGAACCATAACTATCCGATATATAATCTCCCCTTTTGGGTTTAAAATTTGCTTGGTAGCATCCCTTTTCATCTGAAGTGTAATAGCTTCCCCACGGATATTTTCCTCCCATACGGCCACCACGGGCAGCATATTCCCATTCGGCCTCGGTAGGTAACCGGTAGGCATGTAAAGGCTGCAAGTCGTGTTCAGCCAAGAACATTTTTTTATATTCGGTACGCCAATGGCAAAATGCATTTGCCTGTTCCCAGCTTACACCTACAACCGGATATTGTTTAAATGCTGGGTGGTGAAAATATTTTAGGGTCCATGGCTCATTGTACGAATATGTAAAGTCCCTGATCCAAACAAGTGTATCGGGGTACACTGGCACTGATTCTTGTACTAAAAAATCTAGGCGGTTGTTAATGTCGTTATTGTACGACTGTGTTTCGTAATTATAACTATTAGCTCTTTTGGCCGCCTTTTTAAGGTCGATATATGCATATTTGTAGTGAATATCCCTATAGTCAATTTCTTTTTCACCATAAAATCGTTCTTCTTTCTGGTAGTAAAGTGGTGATATTGCATCAATTACATCTTGCCGATCGTCGGTCCATATTTGCTTTATCTTTGTCCGGTCAACTTGGGGGGGATCATAAAGCTGATCATTTTTATCGGTTGCCATATAATACTCAATGCCCGCCTTAAAGGTTAACGATGCAGCAACAGAATCGCGTACCCAGTTTATATATTCACGGTATTCATTATTGGTAATTTCAGTATCGTCCATCCAGAATGAACCAACTGACACATTTCTTTCAGGTTGAATACGGCTCTCACTTGATTCGTCACCCAGCCCCATTTTAAAAGAACCTTGTTTTACGTATGACATCCCGTAGGGGATGGGTTCAAACCAATCGGGGCGGGGGCCACCCTGTAATGTGTGGATAGCATTTTCCTTTTTACACCCTGCGAATACCATCACAAGCAGAAAAGCAAAAATAATATATTTGGTTTTGATACTGTTCACACAAATGATTTTGTTTGATAACGTACAACTGCAAAAATAATTGCTTTAAACTGAAAAGCCCTATGGTTTTCTTCCATAAGGCTTTATATTTTTATATTATATGGGATAAAGTCTTAATTTTCCCACAAATCTTGTTCAGCATCAAATATTTCACGTTTGATACGTTCCGATTCCATTTGGGCTTCACGCCCGGTAAGGTAATCGGTAATCAGACGGTCGTTATATACATTTGACTCCTGAACGAAGTATGACCTGAAATAGCGATTGACAAACACATCGTCGAACGAGTTTGAAGGCTTGTCATCCTCAAGGTTGTAATAAGGTACCGTTGCCAGATATGGACGGGCATCGGGATAATAAATCCAAAATAAACGCTGCCTGCGTAACATATCGTTGTAGGTATACTCCCTTATAGGACAAAGTCCGATAATTTCACTTCGTAGTTCCGAGTCAATTTTATCGATGTACCACACTTCTTTAACCAATATTTGTTTGATTTCTTCAGGTTTCCAGCGGATGGTTATGAGAGAATCGCGTGTAACTCCCGGACGAATGGTAACCGGTACAATTTCTTCACGTTTGTTGATGTCCCTTACGTCCTCAATAGTCATAATAATATTGTTCGGGTCAAACTCAAATTCATTATTATTGATTGGAACGCTAAAAGCATTAAAGTGTCCCATTTCAATGCCATCAATAATTGCATTTATGAAGCTTTTCCGGTTGTGTATTGTATCGGTTGGATAATAAAGTGGCAGGTTCATTTTTTCCCGGAGGTCAATAATTTCCCAGGTAACCTTGCTCCACATAATATCTGCTTCCTTAACAAAAGGATATTTTACGTACGACCGGTTAGACATATCGTTCTCTTGTTGATAGGTGTCGTGAAATGGACCGAATTTGTCGGTAAAACGAACACCGCTCTGCGCATTTAACAGAACTGGAAACAAGAGTAGTAGTGTAATTTTAATTATCGCTTTCATACCAAAAGGTTTTAGTATTTTCTATTGTATTTTTAATATTATAGGTGACAACGGGCGCTCCTGGTCATCTTTGTCACCTTCAATTCTTGCTTTTATATTTTCAAAGGATACACGGTCACCTGTTCCCAGGCTATTGAGAAGCCTCCGTTGTTCAGCTGTAAATGCCCATGAGTTTGACTGCAATGTTGTGGTCATACCACCGGATGTTGGCACCGACATATCGAAGCTTACAACTTCAAATGATAAATCAAAGTCAAAGTCTTCGAGTTCAGCCATAACCCCACCTTGCAGGGCAAGGCGTTCTTGCCCAATAGTGCCTGATGTCATCCCTGCGACTTGTGCAACCGGATCGGGTACCTTCTTAACACGGAACACCATTTCGCCCATTTCCTTCATTTCTCCGTTTAATTCGGCATTAACAATTATTCTTGTGTTTTCACCGTTGTAATCCAGTTCATTAGGTTCTACAATCCAGTTGCCGTCTGCTAATGATTCATCTTTATAAATAGTACCATTGGTACATGTTGGTGTTATATTTCCTAAAGGTACACCCGGTACTGAAATGCTTACTGGGTTTTGGAGGTTTTTGTACAATACATTCATTTTAGTGGGCGAAACCGTAACTGCCGGGCGGGCCACCTTAAAGTCAAGCGAGAATGGTTTTGTCCCGAAACCTTCACCATCGGGGTTGCGATAACGTATTTCACCATGGTATGAATATTCACCTGCCTCATTTGGTTTAATACTGAACACTGCATCTCCATTTTTAACGGGCAATGGTTGGTTTTGTCCGTCCATATAAACCTCCAACTCTTGTGTGGAGTCTTCTGCTGACAAAAAGATACGGGCTTTGTATTCTTGTCCTTGAAAAATATAGCTTGCTTCAGGTATTACCGTAGCTTTTAAACCCGTAAATTTGAATGACGAGGCATCAATCTGGTTGTATAAATGACGAAGTATTGCCGATTCGGCATTACGCACATCAATTTGCAACTTTGATAAAAGCGTAATTGCTGCAATTACAGGTGTGGCTTCAAAATTTTGTTGTGCCCATGTCCTATAAGAACTATCACCTTCACCTTCGCCTTTTTCGGGGTCGTCAACATCAAGTGATGAGTGTAAATTTTCAACAAGGGCAGGATAATCACCAATGATTTTAATCAAGTCTGCTTTATATTGGTTGATCTGGTTTTGTAAATTTTTCCCCTGTTCGCGGGTAAGCATTACTTCCGGGCTGGCATTTAAATCGTCTTGCCGTTCAATTATTAAAGTATCATTATCGTTGGTTACGATGTATGGAAAATCCTCGTCTATTTCTTCGTCGGCTTCTTTGGGGGTGGCATTAACGGCTAAAGCCAGCATTTCTTTTGTGTCAATAATATAATTAATCAAAGAATCGCTTTTGGCATGAACTTCTTGTGCCATGCTACGCCAGTTTTCAACCCTGTCCTGATTCAAATCATAAGCACGGTTAAAGTCGGCCATTAAAGTTTGATTTTTGTCAGTAAAACTCAGGTATGTCTTCATCAGGCTTGAGTCAACAATTTTGAAGGCATACAGGGTTTCTGCAGCAACATTTAGTGCTAACATAGCAGTTAACACCAAATACATCATATTAATCATTTTCTGCCGGGGGGTTTCCGGACAATTCTTAGTTCCCATATGCTATGTTCCTGCTTTTGCTTTTATTTACCATTAAGTGCACCCAGCATTTTTCCGTAAATATTATTCAATGCCTGGATATTCTTATTAATATCTTTCGTGTTTTGGGCAAATGCATTTGTTTCTTCAACTGATTGGTCAATCATTTTGGAGATGCTTTCAATGCCTTTGGCGTATTTGTTAACCATTTCATCTACTTGGCCGGCACCTTTAAGGTGTAGTTCGTATGCAGAATTTATGGCTGCCATATTTTTGTTTAATTTATCGAGATTGCTTGTATATTTTCCGGTTTCTTTTTCAAGTCCCTTAAATCCATGGCTAAGTGAATCGGCAACAGCTTTGTACGAATGATTTAGTTCACCAGAAGATTTCTTGAGATTTTCAGACATTTCTGAAACAGAACTTGTCATGTTTTTACTGGCATTCTCAGTTGATTTCCGAAGATCTTCAGCTGTGCTTGTATAAATGTTAGACAAATCACCAATTGTTTTATCAACATTTTCGGCTGCTTTATTGTATGATTTTGAAATATTATCAACACTTTCTTTCATCGCAGTAGAAACCTGGTTGTTGGCGTTTACCACAGATCCTATTGATTCGGAAGCATCGTTCAAGTTTTGCACAAATTTATCGGTAGCAACAGTAGAATCAGCAATGTTTTTTAACCCTTTGGCTGTTTCTGATAAACTATGGAAACTTTCATTCAGGTTATTTAATTCGTCAGAAGGGATATTGGCAATGCCGGATCCCCCACCTCCGTTACCAACATTCGATTGAGGGTACAATTTATCTTGTGTTTCAAATCGTTTTTTGTCTCGTTCGCTTTCTTCACCTGTGCGCAACTGGGGGTATACAACTTTCCAGTCAGGCAATTCCATCATGGGTTCAAATGCAGAGACGAAAAAGATAATCGCTTCGATTGATAATCCAACTCCTAAAAACACACTGGCACCAGGTAAGTGCTCAAGCTTAAACAGTGCGCCAATCAACACTACCGAAGCTCCCCAACTATAAATATAGTTTTGCATGAGCTTCCATCGTTTCGAATGCAGAAATTCTCCAATATTCATTTTATCTGTCTTTTAATCTGTTGCTATATAAATTCATTTCTTAAAATTCATTTCCGAATGATGAACGTACCGTTCTGAATCCGATATAAGAAGTTGCAGAATCTTGGTATTCAAATGTTCGCGTAGAAACCTGAGTGTAGAATCCAACATCTTTCCAAGACCCGCCCCTGATAACTTTACGTTTCAATGCAGGAGGGTCGCTATCCTCGGCATTATATTGAAAATCAGGGTTAAGTTCGTTAACCATTGTTTGTGATAACTCATCGTATGCAGTAATGGTCCACTCGGCTACGTTACCTGCCATATCATAAAGGCCAAAATCATTCGGTGGGTATTCTGCAACTTTCATTGTATACATGCCACCATCTTCAGAGTAGTTACCCCGCATAGGTTTATAATTTGCCATAAATTCACCCATTTGGTTGCGTGAATAATATCCGCCCCAGGGGTACATGGCATTTTGCAGTCCGCCACGGGCTGCATATTCCCATTGATATTCGGTAGGAAGGCGGTAGTCCATTACGGTTGCTAGTTTTCGGCCCTGGAGGTAATTATTCTGCATTTGTGTTCTCCATTGACAAAATGCTTTGGCCTGATCCCAGGTTACACCTACAACCGGATAATTATCGAAACCTACATGCCAAAAGTATTTACTGGTTCGTGGTTCGTTATATGAATATGTGAAATCCCTGATCCATACAAGCGTATCGGGGTATACATGTGTACGTTCGTGTACAATAAAATCGGCACGGCTGTCTACATTGTTGCCATATGATTGTTCTTCGTAGTTATATTTGTTTGAGCGCTTTGCTGCTTTCTGATAGTCGATCCATGCATAATCGTAGTATAATTTACGTGTATCTATTTCGCGTTTCCCGAAAAATCGTTCTTCTGCGGGAATATATAAATCTTCGAGTGCTAGTGTATCTTTCCAGTCAATAGGTTCATCCCAGTTAAGGCCAATATAATTACCGTCAATGTCAAGGCGGGCATAATACTGTGCATTTGCATTTGAACTGTTGTATAACATTTTGCGTGCTATTGAATCGCGTACCCAGTTGGTGAATTGGCGGTATTCGTTGTTTGTAACTTCGGTATCATCCATCCAAAAGGCTTCAATTGTAATACTACGGGTAGGATTAATGCCGCTTGTTGGGTCTTCGTCGCTAGGGCCTACTCTTATGGCCCCGCGTTTAACAAATGCCATTCCGAAGGGAGTTTGCTCTACCCACGATCCACGAGATGAAGTAGCACCTACCAACTCACCGGTTTCGCCTGATTGGGCACAACCGGTTAGTAAAATGACAGCTGCCAGTGCAATAATTAATGTATAATTTTTCATCAGTAAAGATTTTTTTTCAGAATGATACTCCTGTTGCTTCTCGGAACAGGACACCATAATATTTTGGTTAAGGGTAACAGGCAGCATACTCCTGTTACTATTCTTATTTACCGTTTGTTTCAAACATGATAATTCCATAGCAATGTTTTTCAAGTCCTAAAGGTATCTAATACTTTTATATTTTTGGTCTCTTTTTGCTTCAATATTAAACGAATATGTTACCAATATCTCGTGTGTAGTTGGAGCCACCAGTAACATGCTTGTATTAATATCGAGCATATAGCTTAACTTTAATCCGTTAAATAACTCAATTCCGCCTAAAAAATTAAAGGCGGCAAAATTACGGGGCGATGAACGCAAACCAAAACCAGCCCAGTATTTATCTTTAATATATAGTGTTCCGTTAACGTCGAGCATATAAGCGCTTAAATCACTTCTCAACATAACGGATGGTTGCAAATCAAATAACGGATTGGGTAGTTCAATATTGTATGCTCCTGTTAAATAGTAATGTGGAACATTAAATCCTGAATACCACTCTTCAGCATTAGAGCTTGAAAAAATAACATCAGAACGGTTCAGGTTTGATGCTGCCAGCCCAATGTAATAATCACTAGTTTCGTAATATAAGCCAGCACCAATACCAAACGTTATAGTCGATAAATCTGAACCGGTTGGGACCAGCGGGTCGCTTGAGGCATCAATCCAGTAATCTCCGTCAATCGATTCCCACTCAGGATTAATGCTGTAATTGGTAACGTTTAATGTTAACCCTCCACCAATAATCCCGTTAGTAAGTTGATGATGATATGAATAGGCTGCCTCAACATCAACGTTGTTGTAAAAACCCACTTCATCGCTTACGATGGTAAAACCCAAACCACTATTTGTACCCAATATTTCAACGGGGCCTTCAACCCCAAAAACGGATGAAACCGGCTTGCCATCTCCAAAACCTGCAAACATTGTACGGTTTATAAATATGGCATTCACCGTGCTATTTGATCCCACAAACCCCGGGTTTGCTACATGCCTGTTAAGCATATAGCTGCTAAACAAGGGTTCGTGTTGTGCATTTGCTGCTAAATTAATTAATATTAATAAAATAAAAAAAGAAAAATAGTTTTTCATAAATGCTTCTCCACCTTTTACTAAAGGTATGCTGTGAACAAAAATAAAACAATATACTGTTATACATCAATTATTTTAAAATATTTCAAAAAAAATGATGTTGTCCTCAATGTGATGGTTTTATTTTTTTGAAATTTATCCACCATCGTTCTGGTATTTCATTGTTACATGCTTCTTCATAGTCTTTCACGGTACATGAAACCACAATGCTGTTTTGTGGTTCTTTGTTTTCAAAATCTGATTTTACCTCAAGCCACCATCGTCCTGTTTTTTCACTTTTATAGAAAACGATTGGAAAATCAATTTCGTCTATCTGAACCTCATATTTTTTACAATATTCAAGCGAAGATTTTGGGTACTCATGTTTTCGGTTGTTGTAGCCTTCGATATAATACCAAATGATTTGTGCTGCTAATTTAGCAGTGAGTCTTTGTTTGTATTTGTCAGGGAGTGCGCCTGTTAGCCGAAATAAGTCAACACTGTCGCTAATTCCGGCGTAGCGGGCCAGCTGGCACGCCTCGTGTGCAAACAAGCCGTTTGGGGAGCCGTATGCTTGCGAAGGTGCATCTTGGGCCCTTATTGCATTAATGTCAAAATTCACCAAATTAGCATCCCTGAGATAGGGTTCACAATTTTCAAGGTCTTTTCTTATCTCACCCAGGCGGTAGTGTTCAAAATATAAACGGTTTAAGCGGTTAATTTGCGATGGTGATACAAAATATGATTGATAACCTAAACTTGTAATATTATATATATGCGATAAGTCATTATCAATAATATATTCAAAATATGAATTTGGCTGAACATCGTTTTCATTAACATTGATATTTATCAATGAATTAATATCGACAAGATTAATGTTATTTTCAAATTCTTTATAGGCACCGATAAGTGCTGGTGTGTAATTTTGATTGCCACCAATTATTACGCTGTTAACGTTCATTGAGAAAAGCAATGAACACACGGTTTTAATAGCAAAAAATGTGTCTTTTGGTTCGTTGCCTTTTTTTATGGTACCTAAATCGCAAATCTGGATCCCGAGGTGATAATTTTTCAGGTTATATAGCTGTTCCCTGATTTGCCCGGATCCGGTTGATGTTGTATGTTTTTTGTTTTGTTTCCCCGATGATTCAGGTAAGGCAAAAATGGCAATCTCGAACTTTGAATTTTCAGGGAGGGGGGCTGCAAAACTGTTTAAAAGGATATTTTTCCCAAGTGATGCTTCACTTGTTACGTATGACATTTCGTCGAAACCTGAAGTTTCAACGGGGTCAAAATATTGCAACAACTCTTGTAATTTGTCTTTAAACATTTTTGCTTTGAAAATAATACTATTTAATAATAAAGGCAAACCTAATACGGAATGCCTTTATTATTGGATGATATTATTTCTTCTTTTTTGTTTTTTTGCGGGGTGCCGGGCCTTTTTCAATTATTTCACGGCAGTCATCAAGCGACAATTTTTCAGCATCGGTGTTTTTCGGTATTTTGTAATTTTTCTTTTTGTATGAAATGTAAGGCCCCCAGCGGCCATTTAATAACCTTATCTCCGGCTCCTCATCAAATGTTTTGATAACGGCTTTACGATCTTTCTCGCGTTTGGCTTCAATTAACTCAATTGCCTGGTCGAGTGTAATGGTAAATGGGTCGTTGTCTTTTCCTATCGATACAAATTTATTATCATGGCGCACATAGGGCCCAAAACGGCCTATGGCTGCTGTTACTTTCTTATCTTCGTATTCGCCAAGTTCACGGGGTAGTTTAAACAGGTCGAGTGCCTGTTCAAGGGTAATGGTTTCGAGCCTCATTCCCGATTGCAGGCTGGCAAATTTTGGTTTTTCAGCGTTTTCATCATCGGCATCACCTGTTTCGCCAAGCTGTACCATGGGGCCAAAGCGCCCAATTTTTGCAAACACAGGTTTTCCGGTTTTAGGGTCGGTGCCCAATTTTCTTTCGCCGTTGGCTTTTTCTGATACTTCAAGTGTTTCTTCAACCTGTTGGTGGAATGGTTTATAAAAATCTTTCAGCATGTTTTCCCATTCTTCTTTGCCCTCGGCAATAATATCGAACTGCTCTTCAACCTTTGCGGTAAAGTTATAGTCCATGATGGTATCGAAGTACTTGATAAGGAAATCATTGACCACCATTCCTATATCTGTAGGGAAGAGCTTATTTTTTTCGTACCCGTAGTTTTCTGTTTCTTTTTGTTCATCAATCTTGCCTGATTTAAGTATCAGGGTTATGAACTCACGCTCAGCCCCGGTGCGGTCTTCTTTAACCACGTAGCCGCGATTTTGGATTGTTGTAATAATTGGGGCGTATGTCGAAGGGCGTCCAATGCCTTGTTCTTCGAGTTTTTTCACCAGGCTGGCCTCGGTGTAGCGTGGTGGCCGTTTCGAGAAACGCTGTATGGCATTTATTTTATCAAGCGCCAAAGTGTCGTTTTTTTGAATAGGGGGTAATAGCACATCGCTATTTTTGTTCTCTTCTTCATCATCGGTTGATTCGAAGTATACCTTCAGAAAACCGTCAAATTTTACAACCTCTCCGGTCGCAACAAATTTCTCGTCAGACTTTGAAACCGCAATGTTAACCGTTGTTTTTTCAAGCTGTGCATCGCTCATCTGTGAAGCGATCGTTCTTTTCCAGATGAGTTCGTATAATTTTTGCTCCTGGTTGTTTCCTTTTACCGTTTCGTTTTCGATGTAAGTAGGCCTGATTGCTTCGTGTGCCTCCTGTGCTCCTTTCGATGAAGTTTTAAACTGGCGGGTTTTCGAGTATTTTTCGCCAAACATTTCATTAATTTTCGATTTGGCTGTATTTATGGCCAAACTCGAAAGGTTTACCGAGTCGGTACGCATGTATGTTATCTTACCGGCTTCGTATAACCGTTGGGCAACACTCATGGTTTGAGCTACTGAAAAACCTAATTTACGGCTGGCTTCCTGTTGCAGTGTCGAAGTTGTGAAAGGTGCCGCAGGACTGCGTTTGCCGGGTTTTTTAACCACATCGTCGACCTGATATGTTGCGTCCTTGCATTTTTCAAGGAACCCTAGTGCTTCGTCACGGGTCTTGAACCGTTTATTGAGCTCAGCTTTTAGTGATGTTGTTTTCCCGTCGTTATCGTTAACCAAAAATATGGCGCTAATCCTGTAGTTTGAGGTTGGGGTGAAATTCATTATTTCACGTTCGCGCTCAACGATCAAACGTACGGCTACCGATTGCACCCTGCCTGCTGATAGCTGGGGTTTTACCTTTTTCCATAATACCGGCGATATTTCGAACCCTACAAGCCTGTCGAGTACCCGTCGGGCTTGCTGTGCATCAACAAGGTTTTTATCTATTTTGCGTGGGTGTTTAATGGCATCCTGAATGGCATTTTTTGTAATCTCGTGAAACACAATACGTTTTGTTTTGCTTTCATCAAGATCCAATGCTTCGAACAAATGCCATGCAATGGCTTCTCCTTCACGGTCTTCATCGGATGCTATCCAAACCGTTTTGGCCTCCTTTGATAAACTCTTTAATTCTTTTACAACATTTTTTTTGTCGGATGAAACCGTATACTTTGGCTTGAAGTTGTTTTCGATATCAACGCCAAAACCTTTTTTTTCAAGGTCGCGTATATGTCCAAAACTTGATTTCACAAGGTAATCTTTGCCCAAAAACTTTTCTATTGTTTTTGCTTTTGCAGGTGACTCAACAATCACTAAGTTATCAACCATATAGTATTATCTATGTTAGTTTTTTGTTTTACAGTTCTAAAAAAGAACCAGAACGTATGCTTAAATAAATTCCGTGAAATTTATATTTAAGCTTGAAAAATAATTTGCAAATTAAAGCATTTCAAAAGGTAAGTTCAAAATTTTTATTTGCTTGGCGGCTAAATTCTTCATTATTTTTTAGCATTAAATGCAATATTCCATAGCTTGTAATAGTTTCTGAATATGCTGTTTTTATTGCAATTGAGATAAACGTAGTATAGATGAAAAATGTGGCATTTAAAAATATTATATTTGTGAAAAATTTAAGATAATGGAAGAGCAAAAGTATTCATTTCGAAAATATATCAAAATATTATGGATATTAGCCATTAGTGGTGTTTTATTATTGATCCTCTTTTTTTGGGGGGTGGCTGCCGGTAAATTTGGTTTCATGCCTGCTTTTGAGGAACTGGAAAACCCCAAAAACATGGTCGCTTCTGAAATCATAACAAGCGACGGACAATTACTGGGCAAGTATTATGATGAAGAAAACCGCACACTGGTAGAGTACGACGAACTGGGCAAACATGTGGTTCATGCCCTGGTTGCTACCGAAGATGAACGCTATTATCAACACTCAGGGATTGACCTGAGGGGGTTGTTCCGTGTTGTTAAGGGGGTTGTTACAAATGACACCCGGTCGGGTGGTGGAAGCACAATTTCCCAGCAGTTGGCCAAACTGCTTTTCCCTCGTGAAAGTAACTCCGGGCTTAAACTTGTGTTGCGGAAGTTCAGGGAATGGGTAATTGCCGTAAAACTCGAACGCAGTTATACCAAAGAAGAAATTATTACCATGTATTTAAACAAGTTCGAGTTTATTTATGGAGCCTTTGGTATTGATGTTGCAGCACAAACTTACTTTAATACAACGCCCGATTCGCTTGAATTGCACCAGGCCGCAATGTTGATTGGTATGCTCAAAAGCCCTTACCTTTATAACCCAACCCGTTTTGAAGAGCGGGCCATAAACCGAAGGAACGTAGTGCTGGGGCAAATGTTGAAAAATCGGTATATCAATCGCGAACAATACGATGCAGCACGTGTAAAACCTTTAGATACTGATTTTAACCGGAGCGGTTTAAAAAAAGGTATCGCACCGTATTTTAGGAAATATCTTGAACGGACATTGGTTGCCAATATTCCCGAAAAGTCATCTTACGGGATCAGTAGCCGGGCGCAACAAAAATATTACGAGGACTCTATTGCATGGTATACCGACCCGCTTTATGGATGGTGTAATAAGAATAAAAAACCCGATGGCACAACCTATGACTTATATGGCGACGGACTCAAAATATTTACAACCATCGACTATCGAATGCAGGAATATGCTGAGGAGGCCGTGAAAACACATATACAGAATCTTCAGCCACAACTCGATGCTCATGTTAAAAATTTTGATAATGCACCCTTTTCAAACGACCTGAGTGATGAGCAAGCTGAACGTATACTAATGAATGAGGTGTACCGCAGTCATCGATATGGCATGCTTAAAAAGAAGGGCTTGACAAAGAATCAAATCATGAAAAACTTTAATACGCCCGATACTATTTTGATATATACCTGGGATGGATATAAAGATACCATCATGTCGCCCCTCGATTCAATTAAATATCGTTTGCGTCAGTTGAGTTCCTCATTTATGGCCATGGAACCTGTTACAGGCGATGTGAAAGTGTGGGTTGGTGGTTCAGCTTACGGTTTTACTGAAATTGACATGGTGCGTTCATCTACCTACAAGCGACAGGTGGGTTCTACCTGCAAACCATTTTTGTATACTTTGGCGATGCAAAACGGCCTTTCGCCATGTAAAAGGGTGCCCAATGTTGAACAGACATTTATTCTACCTGATGGTACAACATGGACTGCAAAAAACGCAGGTAGCTCTGAATATGATGGTAAAATGGTAACCCTTCGCTGGGGACTGGCAAATTCAGTAAACCAGGTATCGGCTTGGGTTATGAAACGCTATAACCCCGAAGCCATGCGCGATGTAATGCGCAACATGGGCATATATAGCGATGTGCCGGCAGTGCCTTCAATGTTCCTGGGAACTGCCGAGGTAACACTTTACGAAATGGTTGCAGCTTATTCCGTTTTCCCAAACAAGGGAGTTTATACTACGCCAAATATTGTGTCGCACATTGAAGACCGGCACGGGAATGTGTTGGCACGTTTTACACCACGCAGGCATGAGGCTATTGATGAACAAACCGCCTATTTAATGACGAAATTGCTTCAGAATGTTGTAAACGAAGGAACAGCCTTAAGGTTAAAGTCGAAATATAAACTTTATGAAGAATATGGTGGCTTTGATACCCCGTTTGCCGGAAAAACCGGTACCACACAAAACCAGAGTGACGGGTGGTTTATGGGATTCACACCCGACTTGGTGGCCGGGGTATGGACCGGGGCCAATTACCGGAGTATCCATTTTGAGGATATTACCCGTGGACAAGGCACAAACACTGCTCTTCCTGTTTTTGGACGATTTTTCAAAAAAGTGTTTGCCGATTCAACACTGAACTATCGCGAACATTTTAAGTATGAAGAACCCGAAGGGTTTAATATTGACATTGATTGTGATGATAACGGGGTAGAAAAAAACGGTGATAATTTACCTGCATTTGATGGGTTTTGGTAAAAAAGAAGGTTTTTGTGAAGAAGAAAAAAATAATATATCGGTTAATAATGATAGGCAATGCTATAGCTCTTATGACACTTGCGCTTTATATGTTTTCATGTGCGAATCCGGGAGCAGGCCCTACTGGCGGTCCGCGCGACAGTATTGCACCAGTGGTATTATCAACAATCCCCGGGCCACATGCAACTAATTTTAACGAAAGGCAAATTGAAATAAATTTCAATGAATATGTAGTGGCAAACAATCTTGCCTCAACAATGGTTATATCGCCCCCCCTGGCTGAAAAAACAGATGTGCGGACAAGGGGCAAAAGTATTGTTATTAAAATTGATGAAGACCTGGTGCCGGGGCGGACTTACTCAGTAGATTTTAAAGATGGAATAAAAGATTATAACGAAGGTAACGTGCTGCAGGGGTTTCGTATGTTGTTTTCAACGTACGACAAAATTGATACACTGCAGGTCAAAGGCTATTTGCTTGATGTTTTTTCACTTGAGCCGGTTGAGGATGCAATTGTAACACTTTACAGCATAAATCACGATTCGGTTTTTCAAACCATGCGCCCCGATTTTATAGCAAAACCCGATAAAAATGGTTTCTTTTTGTTTGACAACCTCCCGGCAAATGAAAACTATCGTTTGTTCGGCTTAATCGATGGTGATAAAGATTTAATGTTCTCGCAGGAAAACGAAAAGGTTGCTTTTATCGATTCAGTTATTGCACCAAAAGCTCATTATGTTGCAAGGGTTGATACATTGTACGAAGAAAATGACACGATAATTTCTGAAGGCTATACCGAATTTTTACCCGGACCGGTTAATGCATACCTGTTCGAGCACGACCAATTTAATCAGTATATCGATGAGGTTGAAAGGGATAAAAATGACCACATGCTTTTAACGTTTGGGGAGTCGCTAACCGATTCGTTCAGATATGAAATACCGGGGCAGGAAGACAATAACTGGAGCTACTTGGAATATGGGGCGGACAAAGATTCGGTGGAGCTTTGGATTACAGATACAACACTTGTAAATACCGATTCACTATACCTTGCTGTCACATATACCTCAACCGATACTGCCAACCAGTTTATAAGCATAACTGATACACTTGACATGTTTTTTCAGGCAGAAAAAGATGCCAAAAGCAAAAGCAGGGGGCGAAATAAGGAAGAAGAGGATACGCTTGCACAACCCGAGCTGTTTAGTTTGTCAAGCAACCTTACATCGTCAACATTCGACCTGAACAGCAGGCTTTTGCTTGTGGCGCCATCACCAATTCAATCGTTGCCCGGGCAGGCAGTTAGCCTTCAGGTCCAAGTGAATGATTCAACTTATAATCCTGTTGACTTCACATTGCACAAATTGAAGAAATCGGAACGCAAATACAGCGTTGATTTCAAGGTTGAAGAAAACAGTAGTTACAAGCTTGAAGTTGATTCGGCTTCCGCTTTAACTTTGACCGGTATTCCCAACGAACCTTTCCAAATGAAGTTTAATTCGAGAGAGATGGGATACTACGGGGCAGTAATTCTGGATATCAGTGGTTTTTCGGGACCTGCCATAATTCAATTACTCGAAGATGGCAAAGATGAAAAACTGGTCATGCAAATGGATACAATCGTATCGGAGGGGAAAGACTTGATGCTATCGTATTTATCGCCGGGCAATTATCGTGTGAAACTTATTGATGACCGCAATAATAACGGGCAATGGGATACTGGCGATTATGAAGAAAGTATTTTGCCTGAGCGTGTATATTACCTCCCAAAAGTTTTGGAAATAAAATCGAACTGGGAGATAAAAGAAAGCTGGCAAATTGATCCTGCGAAACCCGGGCCTAAAGAGATATTTATCAATAAACTCAACGAGCAGGAAGAAAACAAATCGCAGCGTAGATAGATTAGCCCAGTAGTATGTCGTTGCTTATATGGTTTAAATAAACTATTTTTGGCAAAGGGGTAATTAAATATTGATTGAGTATGGGATTATTTGCACGAGTGGGGATTTTTGTGTGGTTAATCGTTTTGTTTTTTTCTTGTTCTGATGATTCGCAGTATACTGAAGCGGGTATCATTGACGGAGAAGTGGTATTACAAAGCGGAACGCCGCAACGTATTAATAACGATTTGATATTGGAGATTACCGGGATTGATGATTCCCGGTGCCCTATTGGCGAGGTTTGTTCATCTTTGGGGCATGTTAATGTTACTTTTAAAGTATACAATAACGAAACTTCTTTTCAGTACAACATGAAATATTGTGAACTGGACAAACAATCAACAGATACTATTGAAGGAACTGTAATTGAAATTGTTGACATCGCTCCGTATCGTTATCCAGGTGATGTTATCAAATTGGGGGATTACCGGGTTACGATTGATGTGTTGGAATAAGGTCCCCTCAATTTCTGGTGTTTGATTTTACATACATTGATACCGGGTTTAAGAGAGGTTCTGTGAGCATGATAAAGATTTCCTGTGGTCTTGGAGGGGTTTGTTGGTTGTTGTTTGCAAGCTTTTGGATGTCAGCCGGCAATGCCCGCTTGTCACCATTGTAACTTGCCCAACTATTGTTCCATGTGTATTCATTTGCAAATTTTTGGCTGTTTATTGTTTCACCACGAAACTCTTCAATGAATACATTAATTGTGGTGTTTGATATTATTTCGCGCGAGTAAACCACAGCATCGGCTTGTACAATCCCCATTGCATTATAAGTGTTCCCATCGTCATCGGTATATGTACCAACTGAAATACTATCGGATGTGAATGTGCGGTTTTGCTCACGTTCCCTAATGGCACCAATAATAAATTTTTCTATTTGTATGCCCACAACCCGGTGGGGGGTAATGCCGAGCTCTTCAGCCATCTGGGGCTGGTAGTACTTAATAAATCCATCCGAAGCTTGTTTTACCAGTGAATTGTATATCTGAATATAAAACTCGCGGGTATTTATCTCGTAGTTGGTATTTTTGTCAGGTAACTGTTCAACTATAACCTTTAACGTAGCTAAATCTTTTGCAATAACCAGTTGTTCATCGATGTTCTTATATGTTGGGGCCGCATTTTTAACCCATCGTAATTTTTCATAGGCCTCGCGGGCATCGTATATGTTTTTTGAGTTCAAAAGTGATGTGGCAAACCTATATTGTTCATTGATTGCCATTTCTTCAGCTTTTTGCAATTGTTCGTCAAAGTAAACAACCGGTTTAACTGCATCAAGTGCGGCCGGGCATCGTGAAATTTCATTGGCCAGAATGTTTAATTTTTTGTACTGGTCTGATATTTTCAGGAATTTGTCTGGAGTATTCGAAGCAGCAATCCCGTCAATTTGCCGACGGTAGTAATCAATGGCCATGGGATAACTTTTTTTTACCATTGTGATGGCTTTTTCATTGTCGGGGGCTGTGCGCAGCCTTTTTACAGCTTGGAGTGTGGCTTTGTAATATTCGCCTCGGTTATATGCCATTCGCCCGGTGCTGCACGATAGTAAAAGAAAAAGAGAAGTGAACAGTAGGAAAATGTTGATGGTTCGGTTCATTGTTTGCTTTTTTACAAATATATAAACATTATGCAGTTTTATTTGGGTATTTTAAAATCGAATTCAGAACCTTCTCCAGGGGTTGATTGCACTGTGATATCCCCTCCCATATATTTTGCGATTGACTTGCTTATGCTTAGCCCCAACCCGGCGCCATTTTTAAATGGGTCAACTTTATAAAAACGTTCAAAAATCTTTTCCTGGTTTTCTTTTGAAATGCCGATGCCGGTATCCGTTACTATAAAATGTAGAAAATGGTTTTGCTCGTTTATTTTTAGGTTAATCTCACCACTGTTGGTGAATTTAACTGCATTGTCAATAAGATTGGTGATTATTTGCTCGAATCGTTCTTTATCTGTATTTAATTCGTAAGGTATTTTTGAAATGTTTATGGTTATATTTTTATTATTCAAGCTGAACAGGTATTTTTCTTTTAACTTTTCAAGCACATCCTTTGTATTAAAGCGGATTGGGTGAAGCGTAAATGAGTTGGTTTCTATTTTTGAAAAATCAACAATATCGTTGATGAGTTTTAGCATGTTGTCGCTATTTTCCCATATTACCTTATTGTATTGTTGTTGTTCGTCGGGGTCATTTGTTTGCGACAACATGTTAGAAAAACCGATAATAATATTGAGCGGGGTCCTGATTTCGTGACTGATATTTTGAAGAAATGATGTTTTAAGTTGGTCAGATTCCTGGGCTTTGTCACGGGCTTGAATTAAATCGGCATTGATTTTTTTTATGTCTTCTTTCTGTTGGTTTATGTGCGTAAAAGAGTCAACCAGCATTGAATACATGTTGTTCCAGAACATCGTCATTGCAATGGATACTAGCGTAATTGTGGTAACCATATTGAACCACATTGGGGTAGATTGCATGAAACCTTTTTCGGGCATAAATTCTAAAACCCCCCGGTTAAAAAGATAACCAATAGTAAAAATGACGATAAAAACTGAAATGGTAAAATACCAACCGGTTTTACGGTTAAAATATAAAAAGGAAATGGCAATTGCCGGTATAAAATAAGCATAGGCAAAACTATAAAGGCCAAAAGTAAGGAGACCGCTTACAGCCATTAAAGATAAAATAAACATGAAGAATATTCCTTTTACTTTGGTCTTGAGCTTTCTTCTTATTGTATATAAAACAATCATACTTGCTCCAATAAAAAGGTGTATTCCATAATGTATCGTAAACCCCGTTTGAGATATACGTGTAAGTGAAACGATAATGGCAAAAGCCATAACCGATAAAATTGCGACTAATACTTTATTGAGCGCGATATCTTTTGTAAGATCGAGCTCTTCTTTCAGATAAAGGGGTCTCATAGTAGCTGTGTGTGTTGTTATTGATGCACAAGTTACGGTGTATAAATCAGAAATGCACGTTTTTATGATATATACATGCAAAAAAATACAAAAATGTCTTAAATAAGAGGTGTTACTTTTTAAGGTTTTCAATAAGTTGGTTCAAATTGAAATGGTATTTTATTCACCTTCTAACCATTGTTTAAAATCTTTTACTTTTTCACGGGCCACTAAAAAGTCATTATTGTCAGCCAGTTGGGTTTTCAGTTTTAAACGTGAGTTGCTGTAAACCGATACATCGTTAATAGCAGATAATGCCACGATGTATTTTCTGTTTATCCTGAAAAATGATGAAGGGTCTATGAGCTGTTCTATATAATCGAGTGTATAATCAATGGTATAGGTGTGGTTGTTGTTGCATTTAAAGTAGGTGCCTTTTTCAAAACTGAAAAAATAAAGGATATCGGCAGTATGAATGGTTTTTAAGTGTGTGCCTACTTTTACCAAAAAACGTTTCTTGTAAGTGGGTTTATCAACCGATTGTATGAGCACTTGTAGCTGTTCGTTTGTAAAAGAGGCTTTATGCAAGTGGTTGGTTTCAAATTTGATAATGGCTTTTTCGAGTTCGCTGTTATCGATGGGTTTAAGTAAATAATCGATACTGTTCACCTTAAATGCCTGTAATGTATATTGGTTAAATGCCCTTGTAAAAATAACAGGGGTGTTAAATTTCGCTTGTTTAAAAACTTCAAAGCTAAGCCCGTCGCCTAATTGAATATCGAAAAAAGCCAGGTCGGGTGCCGGGTTGTTGTTTATCCATTGTACAGCCGACTTTATGGTGTCGCAAATGCCAATGCATTCTGTTTTGGGGCGTATGCGTTTTATCAAAGTCAATAGTTGATTAGCAGCTATGGGTTCGTCTTCTACAATAAGAATTTTAAAAGGGATATCCATGTTCATTCAGAAAATATCTAAGTTGATGTGCTTTAAAATGCTGCTAGGAGCAAATCAATGTCTTTGGTTGGCAGCATAAATTTATTGCCTAAATCAGTATTGGTAAGGATACCGTTATACAGGTAAACACCTTCGCGATATCCTTTTTGGTTAATAATGTAGCTAGTTATGCCACCGTAATCGGCAATATCGAGCAAGGTAGAAGCAAAAATATTGCTAAGTGCAATTGTGGTTGTTCGTGATACACGTGCCGATATGTTGGGCACACAATAATGAATTACACCATTTTCGGTGTAAGTTGGTTCTTTCATCGATGTGCAGCGGGTTGTTTCAAAACATCCGCCCTGCGAGGTGTTTAAATCGATTATAACCGAGCCATTTTTCATGTTTTCGACCAGTTCGCGGGGTACAACGTAGCATGGCACCGAATTAAATGGCTGTGCACCAAGAACCACATCGGCCGAAATGATAGCTTTTTCAATAACGCGTGGATAATATAGCGAGGTGAATATTTTTTGGTTAAACTTACGCTCAAAAGCACGCAGCTTGCTAACCGAATTATCGAATATTTTTACCTCGGCACCCAAGCCTATGGCTGCCTTGGCAGCCGACTCGGCAGCAGTTTCGGCACCCAGTATCATTACCGATGCAGGCGATATCCCGGTAACGCCGCCCAGCAGTACACCTTTGCCGTTTGAGCTCATACTCAGTAATTCACTGGCAACCGTCATTGACACTATTCCTGAAATTTCACTTAACGATTGCACAACCGGCAGGTTGCCGGTTTCGTCTTTCTGGTATTCAAAAGCGATGGCTGTAATCTTTTTTTGCATCATTTTTTTGATGCATTCTTTATTCTGCGAGTCGATTTGTAACATCGAGAAAATAATTTGATGGCCACGCATCAGTTCAATCTCGCTAAGGATGTATGGTGAAACTTTAAAGATATAATCGCATTGAAAAACATCGGCTTTATCACGTGATATAATGGCCCCGGCTTCAGAATATTCAAGGTCGGTGTAATGGGCTTTTTCACCTGCTTTTGTTTCAATAAGTACCTCGTGCCCGGCATCAACCAGTATTTCAATGGCTTGTGGGGTGAAAGGCAGGCACTGCTCGTTTTCGCTGGTATTGGCAGGAACACCTATCCTGATTTTCTTGCCCTTGCGTTTAACTTCCAACATTTCTTCGGCAGGCATCAACTGCTGTTCTTCGAAGTGATAAAGGTTCGACTTGGGATTGTTGGCCATAATAACTTATTAATTTGAGCCGATTAAGTTAGTGTATTCATTACAATTAAACAACTCATTGTATGGTTACCGTGCGTGCTTCATTATAAACTGTAATATTAACTTCAACGGTATCGGCAGGCAGCAGTTCTTCAATTCGTTCGGGCCATTCTATAAAACAAAGGTTGCCCGAGTAGAAATACTCTTCGGCACCAATATCAAAAGCCTCTTCGGTGTTTTTTAAACGGTAGCAGTCAAAATGGTATATCACTTCGCCATGTTTGGTGATATATTCATTTACAAGGGAAAAGCTTGGGCTGGTAATGTTCTCCTCAACCCCTAATTGACGGCATATTTCTTTTATAAATGTTGTTTTCCCGGCTCCCATTTCACCATAAAAAGCAAATACCGGATGCTGACCCATTTTCGCAATAAATGACTTTGCTGCTCCGGGAAGTTCTGATAATTGACTAATTTTTATTGTTTCCATTTTTATGTTGTTCCAGGTTGTAAAGATATTGCAAAGCCTGTGTATAATCAAAAAGAATGATAAACATCTTTTAAACCATGATTTTTAATCCTTACATTGGTGCTGATTTTTTATGGCAATATTTATAGTACAATCATATTTCTTTTTACTTTTGAGCTTAAAATATTTAAAATCAAATATCATGAATATACCTGAAAATTTAAAGTACACCAAAGAGCACGAATGGGTTAAAGTTGATGGCGATGTGGCAACAGTTGGTATTACCGATTATGCTCAAACCGAACTTGGCGACATTGTATTTGTTGAAATAGAAACCGAAGGTGAAACCCTTGAGCAGGATGAAACATTCGGGACAGTTGAGGCCGTAAAAACTGTTTCAGATTTATTTATGCCTGTTGCCGGCGAAATTGTTGAAAGAAATGAGTCGCTTGACGATGAGCCCGAGCTTGTTAACAAAGATCCATACGGAAAAGGGTGGATGATAAAAATTAAAATGAGCGATGCATCACAGGCTAAAGGTTTACTCGGTGCTGATGATTATAAAGAAGCTATTGATGAGTAATTGCAACATTTAATTAACGGATATGTAAAAGGGGTATTGATGCCCCTTTTTTTTGACTAAAAATTGTTGTTTCATAAAATTACTAAAAATCACTTATATTTGATAGGCTAAACCTTAATTCCTGAAATGAACGAAAACAACGAAAAATTTTTAGTAAAACAATTACGAAAAGGAAACCATTTAGCGTTTGATTCTCTTTTTGAAATTTATTTTGACCGTTTGTTTCGTTTTGCCCTTAGCATTGTAAAAAATAAAGATGATGCCGAAGAGCTTGTGCAAGATGTATTTGTTAAGGTTTGGCAAAAAAGGTCTACCATTAACCATCATTATTCTTTCAAATCTTTTCTTTTCTCAGTAGCTTATCACACTATAATTTCATTTCTCCGTATAAAAAAGCAACAAATTTGTGATTTGAACGACATAAATATCGATTTCTCAGATAGCGAATCAAATAATGCCGACTACACTATTATTTATAAAGAACAGCTGCAAATAATTGATGACATTATTGGTAGTATGCCATATATGCGCCAGAAAATATTCAGGCTAAGTCGTTATGAAGGCTTGTCCTATGCCGAAATTGCATCAAAAATGGGGATATCAAAAAATACAGTTGAGAATCACATCTCTTCAGCCTTGAAGTACATAAGGGAGAAAGCAAACGGAAAAGGATTTATGTTTTCATTGGCCCTTTTAATATTCCTGGCCTAAATATTTTTAAAATATTTTCAAATCTGAATAGTGGTCGTATGCATAAATTGCGTATTACAAATATAACTATTAACAACGACTGGAGATTAGAGAATGTTAGAACAGGAGAAGATACTGATATTGAAATATCTGAAAGGAAAGTATAGCCGCGATGAAGCAGAGACTGTAATAAACCACCTGATTAAAGGAGAGCACGGTAGCCGCGAGATTCTGGGTAAAATTTGGCAGCACGATATGATTAACGCCGAAATTGGTGCATTACCCGACCGAAAAGCGATTATCAATAATGTTCACCATCGTATAAATATTGAAGAAGGGGCAGATACAAAAAAAGGCCGGAAGTCAAATGTATATTTACAGTTGGTGAGTTCAATAGCTGCAATACTGTTTATCCCACTATTGTTATATTTTTTGATTGACGCTAATGAGAAAAACTGGTTTGGTAAAGAATCGAGGGTTGAATACGTTGAAGTTTTTTCACAACGAGGGGTGCGTAGCCGTGTCGAATTGCCCGATGGGACAAATGTGTGGCTGAATAATTCAAGTAAACTGCATTATCCTGTTAAGTATGGGAAACAGCGGGAAGTTAAGTTAGAGGGCGAAGGATATTTTGAAGTTGCCAAAAACCCTGACAAACCATTCATTGTAAATGCCGGGGATATTGATGTTAAAGTATTGGGCACAAAATTTAACGTAATGTCTTACCACGATGATGAGCGTATTGAAGTGGCATTGCTTACCGGTAGTGTTGAATTATACAAAGTTCAACAGGATGGTGAGAGTGAATTTATGGCTAATTTAACACCCGGTTCGTTAGCACAATATAGTAAATCAGGCAGGAATATGTCGATTTACGTAACTGATGTAAAGCGGCATGTTGCCTGGAAAGACGGAAAACTATGCTTTTACGAAACGCCTTTAAAAGATGTAGCTTTAGAAATGGAACGTTGGTATAACTGTGAAATAGAAATTGCCGGCGAAGAGTTGTCGGATATTCACCTTACAGCAACCTTCGAAGGCGAAAATCTCGAACAAGCATTAAAATTAATGTCACTTGCAGCTCCTACTAAATATGAAATTATCCCAGCCCGGAAAATGAGCAACAACACATTTACAAAACAGCATGTATTAATTAAACCTGAAAGTCTAACCAAATAAAAATAAAGCTTATGACCTAACAATTAAGGAGTTAAAAAAAGAGCGGAGGAAAACCATCACATTTCCCTCCGGCTCAAGTGTGCATAAATGCATTAAATGCAATTATTTATTACTAAACTCATTACAAAACTATGAAAAAATCTAACATTTTTAAGTTTTTTGGGAAGAGGTATGCCCAAAAATCAAAAATTTGCCTCGCTATGAAACTAACCGTTATCCTATCTTTAGTTTTTATCTCGCAGGCGTTTGCCGTTCAAACGTACTCACAAGCCACAACACTATCGTTTGAGATGCGTTCGGCAACGGTACGCGAAGTGCTCGACGAAATTGAATCGGGTACTGAGTTTTACTTTTTGTATAGCAGCAATGTGGTTGATGTTGAAAGGGTTGTTGATATTACTTGTGAAAACCAGACCATACAGACTGTCCTGGGTGATTTGTTTGATGACTCTGATGTGCGCTTCGATGTTTACGACCGCCAGATTGTTTTATCAAAAAAACCAGCGGAAGAAGCTTCAGCTCAAAGTGAGTTTGATGTTTCGGGTGTTGTGAAAAATGCTATGGGCGAGCCCATGCCGGGTGTAACTGTTGTGCTAAAAGGTACTTCAAAAGGTGTAATAACCAACAATGATGGAACGTACAGATTAACCGATGTGCCCGAAGACGGAACACTGGTATTCTCATTTATAGGAATGCGCAAACAAGAGGTGAACATTAATAGCAATGCAAATATAAATGTCACCATGGAAGAAGACATAATCGGACTCGACGAAATTGTTGCCGTTGGTTATGGGGTGCAAAAAAAGAGCGATGTTACCGGTGCAATGGTAAGTGTTAGTTCTGAAGAATTGACTTCACGCCCAGTTAGCAATGCATTGGAAGCCTTGCAGGGCAAAGCAGCTGGTGTTGACATTACTTCGAACGAACGACCCGGCGAAGTTGGTACAATACGTATCCGTGGTGTACGTTCGTTAACTGCTACCAGCGAACCATTGTATGTAGTAGATGGTGTGCCGCTTATGTCGGCCAGTTCTATTGAAACCATGAACCCGCGCGATTTCGAGTCAATTGATATCCTTAAGGATGCCTCGGCTACTGCAATTTATGGTTCGAGAGGTGCAAACGGGGTAATATTAATTACTACCAAAAAAGGGAAAAGTGGTACCATTTCGTTCAACTACTCAGGAACGATGACCATGGAAAATATTGTTGATAAGGCACCAATGATGAATGCCGGTGAATATTTGACTTGGCGCAGGTGGGCCTGGTATAATGCTGATCCCGGATCTTATCCACGTGGCGATCAGCCTGATATTGAAAATGACCGTAAGATTTTTTATGCCGATGCTGATCCGGCTACCTGGAACAATATTGCCAAAGGATGGTCAGGAAATAGCTGGGATGGTTCAAAAGTTGAATCAACCGACTGGACCGATTATGTTACACAAACAGCGATTATTAATGATCACACAATTAGTGCCAGTGGAGGTACCGATAAAATTAATGCATATGCTTCTTTCGGGTTTCTCGATCAAGAGGGCACACAAGTTGGTCAGTGGTACGATCGTTATACAACAAAACTGAGCCTGAACATTAACCCTGTTAGTTGGTTCGAAATGGGGGCAACCGTAAATGCTTCATGGAGTGAACAGGATTATGGATTTTCAACCCTTGGTGCTTCTTCTTCTTCGGGACCAAATAGTATTTATGGTGCTGCCTCACGTATCTATCAGTATGCGGTTCCTTATAACGAAGATGGATCGTTAAATGAAACACCAGGAGGTGATGGAAATGTACTTACCATTATCAACGAATGGGATTATTCAACCCAGCAACGCCAAACTCTACGGGCATTGGGAAGTTTTCATGCCTCTGTTGATTTTGGTGAAATGATTCCGGCTCTGAATGGCTTGAAATACCGTGTAAATTTTGGTCCTGATTTTCGCCACTGGCGCGAAGGTGTTTATATCGATGGTGAATCTGTTAACCGTTTAGGCGGTGATTCATATGCACGCTTAAGAAACCGTAGGGACTTTTCATATACAATTGATAATATGCTGACTTACGACCGTGAGTTTGGCGATCATGTGGTTGGGGTAACGCTTTTGCAAACAGCCTCTAAGTGGAATTACGAAGAAAGCTCAATGTCTGCAAAAAATATAGCTAAAGCCAGTTATATGTGGAATGCAATGGGCACGGTTGACGTTACAAACGCAGATAATGCTGCAAGCATGGGATCGTATGTTTCCGATCGTCAGCTGGCTTCATATATGGCACGTGTAAATTATGCTTTTCAAAACAAATACCTTATTACCTTATCCGGGCGTTACGATGGTGCTTCACAGCTGGCTGAAGGCCATAAATGGTCATTCTTCCCTTCGGCAGCCCTGGGGTGGCGTATCGACCAGGAAAGTTTTATGGGTGATGTTGATGCCGTTGACCAGTTGAAGTTAAGGTTTGGTATGGGTACAACCGGCAACGCAGGTGTTGAACCTTATGCAACCAAAGGTGGCGTGCAATCGTTTATGGTACCGTTTGGGGGAACAAACCTACAGGCATATGCCACCAACGAACCTAATTACACTAGTACGCAAATTGAAATGGCCAATCCATATTTGGGTTGGGAGATGACTACGCAGTACAACCTCGGTGTTGATTTTAGTTTTTTTAACGGCCGGCTTGGTGGCGCCGTTGATGTTTATCGCTCTAATACAACCGATTTGTTAATGGACATGTCTATTTCTCCTATAACCGGGTATGAATCAACATATGCTAATGTAGGTGAAACTAAAAACCGCGGTGTTGACCTTACTTTGAATTCATTAAACATTAAAACGAATAATTTTAGTTGGTCTACAAATCTTAATGCTGCTTGGCAAAAAGATGAAATTATTACCTTGGCTTATGGTGAGCAGGATATGGTTGACAACAACTGGTTTATTGGTAAATCGATTGGCGTGTTTTACAACGTTCAGAGCGATGGTTTATGGCAAGAATCGGATGCTGGCGAAATGGAAAAATTCAATGCCAACGGGCACAATTTCGAAGCCGGAAAAGTAAGGCCGGTCGATACCAACAACGATTACATCATTGATGCCGAAGACCGTGTTATCCTTGGAAATACCATGCCCCGGTGGACGTTGGGGATGACCAACACTTTCAATATTAGCGATTTTGAATTGTCATTTATGGTGTATGGGCGCTTTGGTTACATGATTAGCACAGGTGGCGAAGGTCAAATTGGGCGTTATAACCAACGTTCGATCGACTACTGGACCCCTGAAAATACCGATGCCGAGTGGCAAAAACCAATTTATAACGAAGCAGGTGGCGACGCTTATTCAAGTTTATTGGGTTATCGTGATGCTTCGTTCCTGAAACTTCGTAATATTTCATTGGGCTACAATGTGCCTAAATCATTTACAAACCGGTACAACATTAAAAATCTTAAGGTTTATGTACAGGCCAAGAATATAGGAACACTCTACTCAACAGTCGACTGGCTTGATCTCGACCTTGGTGGTTCAACCTTTAACAGGGGGGTTGTTTTTGGTGTAAATATTGGTTTTTAAAACTCAGTCACATTAACTATTTAATTTATAATTTATGAATACGATAAAAAACACGATATATACATTGCTTGCAACTTTATTAATTGCAGGCTTTACATCATGCGGCGAAGAATTCTTAACTGAAGAATATACCACCGCGTACAGTACTGAACATTTCGAAACTGAAGAGGGCTTAAACAACCTTGCTGTTGCCCTCTATGCTAATATTCGTTACCATTTTGGTTACGAATGGGCTTATGGGACAACTAACTACGGAACTGATGAATTTTCGATGGGAACTGATTTTACCAGCGAAATGTGGAATACTTACGATTCTCGGCTGGCTCCTTATGTTACAAATTCAGCCAACAAAAATTTTCCTTCACCCGATCATCTTTGGAATCAGATGTATTATGGTATCAATTCGGCCAATATCATCATCCAGAACCAGGATGTATTTACCGATCAGGATTTAAAAGAAAAATGTCTGGGTGAAGCTTATTATCTGCGTGGATATAATTATCTGCGATTGGTTTCACAGTATGGGGGCGTAGTATTGCAACTTGAACCAGCCGATGGTGTTGTTCGTAATTTTACACGCGCCACAGCTGAAGAATGTGTTGCCAGTATTGTTTCTGATCTTGAAAAAGCATACGAATTGCTCCCCGAAGACGAATGGCGTGGTGAAGGAACATGGACAAAGCCGGCAGCTGCTCATTTTCTGGCAAAGACATTGTTGTTTAGGGCTTCTGAGCGTAATAATGACTGGAATTCATCATACAAGGATGCTGACCTGGACCGTATTATTGAACTGGCTGATTATGTTATTGCAGAACGCCCGCTTGCCGATACTTATCAGGCTGTTTTTGCCGAATGGGACGGTATTGATTGTGCTACTGAATCGAACCCTGAAATTTTAATGGCAGCCCAGTTTAACCAAAATGCAACCGGTGGTGCCAATGGCCGCTTTGGCAACCGTACTTATTGCTACTTCCCGGCCCAGTATTCAAACATGGGATACATGACCCGTAAAGGTGCTGTTAGCCTCGATTTTCAGCGTTGTCGTACTACTGAGTACGGCGTAAATGTATTTGACCGTGTAAACGATTCACGTTTTTGGAAATCTTTTAAAACCATTTATAACGTAAATAAAGCACCTGCCGACAACGAATATGGAATTGTAAATGGCGACATGTGCATCATTTATATTGTTAATAACAAGGATGATGATCGGTTTAGTGTTGATGGCTTTGGACCTTCATCGTTTTCGTTTGTCGATGAAAGAGGATCGGGCAAAGTGGTGCCACATGCTTTTATAACCTACGACAAAAATGGGGAATGGGTACAGCAGAACTGGGGTAACAACCGTTATCTGCCCCTCTCAAAATATGAAGACGGAACCATTATACCAAAGAGCACACAAAGTGCCCGGGACGGTGTATTGGCACGTACGGCCGAAACATACCTGATAAAAGCCGAGGCGTTGGTACGTCAGGGCAACTATCAGCAGGCCATAGATGTAGTTAATGTTCTGCGTCGGCGCGCCGAATGGACCGAAGGTGAAGACCGTTCGTTCCATCAGGACGGATGTCAGGCTGCTGCCGATTCTGACGACCCGGCATCGGGATACAGTAAACGGAATTCATACTATGAGTCTACCAACATTGAGGAAACTACCACAGCTTCTGAATTGGAAATTGGAAGTTATACCAATTTACCCGAAGTAGATGAAAAAATATTTGAAGCCCTTAACGTAAGTGGTGAGTATGAGCGTATGTTGCACTTCATCTTGAATGAACGCTCCCGTGAATTATATGGCGAGTTTTTACGATGGGAAGATCTTTCACGCACTAAAACTTTGGTTGTGCGCGCTAAAGCATTTAATGCCGAAGCCGCTGGCAACATTGATGAACACCATGAACTTCGTCCAATCCCGCAATCGTTTATTGACGGATTACTGAACGAAGATGGTTCGAACCTTTCTCAAGAAGAGTTGGAGGCAATACAAAACCCCGGCTATTAAAGTTTAATTGGATTGTTTAATTATGTAAAAGGTGGCTTGGTTTTTCCAGCCACCTTTCACATAAAATCTTTATTAATATCCATGCGTATTGGTGTTCAAATAATTTGTAACCCATAATAAGATAATTTGTCTGTGGTGATACTCTTCAGCGCTTACACCAAATAACCTATATTTGAAAGTGTCATTTTAGCCATTTATTATACGGCTTGTCGTTTTACATAAAGTATAATTATTGTAAACAAAATATTCATCAATCATGAAGACAAATCAACACAGATTATTTATCAATGTGGTTTTATTTTTTATTGGGATAATGTTTGTACCCATCACGGCAAATACGTCTTTTGCACAAAATAGCCCGTATTCCAATGCACCGTACGAAATTGCTCCACTGGATGCACCCTTCGAAATGCCTGATCTAAAGCGCCCTGTTTTTCCTGACAATACTTTTAATATCAAGGAATTTGGGGCTATAGAGCGCGATGGCGATAAAGTAAAATGTACCGGTGCCATTCACCGTGCCATCGATGCGGCTGAAGAAGCAGGTGGTGGCAAAGTGCTAATTCCTGAAGGCGAATGGCTTACAGGTCCTATTCACCTTAAAAGCAATATCAACCTTCATGTTGAAGAAGGTGCAACGGTATATTTCAGCGAAGATAAAGAAGATTACCTGCCGGTGGTGCATTATCGTCATGAAGGAGTTGAAACCTACAATTATTCTCCGCTCATTTATGCTTTTGAGCTCGAAAATATTGCCATAACCGGCAAGGGGGTATTCGACGGACAGGCTAAACACTGGCTCGAATTCGGAACTTCTCAACCTCGCTCAATTGCAACCAAGTTGCCACTTTCACGTCGTAAAAACTTTGGTAAGGGTGCCGGAGCCGAGGGTATGCGCCCTAACTTTATTGTCTTCTGGAAATGCAAAAACATTTTGGTTGAAGACGTAACTGTAAGCAATGGGCCAATGTGGAATGTACACCTTATTTATTCCGAGCGGGCCATAATCCGCGGAATTACTGTGAAGAGTGTAGAATCACACAATGGCGACGGGGTAATCCTCGATTCATCGAAAGACATCCTTGTTGAATACGTTAACCTGAGTACCGGTGATGATGCCGTGGTAATAAAATCAGGATTTAATGAGGAAGGCCTCAAGATTAATATTCCTACCGAAAATGTTGTGGTACGCAATTATTATGCACACGATGTGGTTACCGGAAGTGGGGGCGTGGTTTTTGGCAGCGAAACATCTGGCGGTATTCGTAATGTGTATGTTCACGATGCTTTGTTTGAAAATTGCGACCGTGGTATCCGTTTTAAAACTGCGCGGGGCCGTGGGAATATTACCGAAAATATTTATGTGCGCGATATCGAATTAAGAAACTGCACCTACGAAGCACTGAATTTTAATACTTTTTATACCGGTGCAGGCGTGGGCCCTTCTCCTTTGGTGCGTAATATTGATATCCGTAATATTAAGATTGATGGTGTCCCCAATGCAATTGTACTGGTTGGTTTGCCCGAAAAATGGCTTGAAAACATTCACCTTGAAAACATTGATGTGAAAAACACCGAAGAGGCCATTCGTATCGATAGGGTGAAAAACCTGACCATGAAAAACATAAAAGCTATATCTGAGAAAAGGGCAATGGTTGCTGATGATGTGTACGAACTAACACTCGAAAATGTTAATTTAACAGATAATAATGAAGGAGCACCCATTCAGCTTAAAGGTGAATATACCGGAGTAGTAATCATGCCTGGATATACTGAGGGCATCATTGATTTTGGGAAAGATGTCAGTGATGATGTTATTCTTGATGAATACCCTTCGGCTGATTGGTAGGTTTTCTTTTTTAGAATAATTTGCCGGGAATCAACTCGAAATAAAAGATAAAAAGCCGGAAATATTTCGGCTTTTTTTAATTACTAAACTCAAAAACGTATGAAAACAATTATATCATGTGCCATCGTTGTTGTTTTTTTTGTGTCGTGTACAAACAAAACACAACAACCACAGGCTGTAACCGATGCCAATGCACCATTGCACCTGTTACAACCCGATTATGACACCCCGTATCAAATTCCTTCGAAGGATGAAATTACCCGTTCGCTGATGCGAATATTGGATTATTTAGAAGAAACCACACCGGTGGGGCTTATTGATAAAGAAAGCGGTGAAAAAATATATGATTATAAAAATATTAACCTGAACACCATAATAGAACCCGGCGATTTTCGCCTTAACAGTTATGAGTGGGGTGTTACA
Organism: Bacteroidales bacterium; assembly: GCA_041694375.1. GTDB lineage: Bacteria > Bacteroidota > Bacteroidia > Bacteroidales > Prolixibacteraceae > Roseimarinus. The sequence goes on from JASMTI010000198.1 coordinate 62,801, forward strand.
TATGCGGGTATGCTTTTGGCAGGGCAGATTTCGGGCAATGATGGTTTCACAAAATATACAGCCAGCCGCTTATCTTTTCTTTCTGAAGTTCGACCTTATTTTCAAAAAGCAGAAAAAGAAAATCCAGTCCAGCGTCATGCCTTCACCCAAATGTTACATCCACATGCGCTTGATGATGCCGGGGCCATGTGTGCTGCTTTTATTAAAGCCCGCGAGGCCGGACTCATTGATAAAAATGCCGACCCCGTTATCAGAAACTATATTGATTACATTAGTAACAAACAATACCGGCTGGATGACGGAACCTTGGCACGCAACCGCCCCTTGCATAATTCGCTATGGCTCGATGATTTATTTATGAGTGTTCCTGCTTTGGCACAAATGGGGCGTTATACCGGCGACACAAAATATTTCGACGACGCTGTAAAACAGGTCTTGCAATTCTCGGAGCGTATGTTCAACCACGAAAAAGGTATTTTTATGCATGCCTGGATCGAAGGTATGGAACAACACCCGCAATATCATTGGGGGCGTGCCAACGGCTGGGCAATTATGACCATGGTCGAGCTGCTCGAAGTCCTTCCTGTCGAACATTCCGGATATTCACCCATTGTGGGATTGTTGCAAAAGCACATCGAAGGGCTTGCCCGTTTACAGTCGCCCGAAGGTTTGTGGCACCAGTTGATCGACCGCAAAGATTCGTACCTCGAAACTTCGGCAACGGCCATTTATGTGTATGCCATTGCACGGGCCATTAATCGCGGTTATGTCGATGCACAAGCTTATGGCCCCATGCTTTGCTTGGCCTGGAATGCAGTCGATTCAAAAATCAATGCTGCCGGACAGGTTGAGGGTACATGTGTGGGTACCGGCATGGGTTTTGACCCCGCCTTTTATTATTACCGGCCTGTTAGCCCATATGCCGCTCATGGTTATGGTCCCGTACTTTTGGCCGGTGCCGAGATGATGAGGCTTCTTAATAATTTTCATCCTAAGATGAATGATAGCGCAATAATGTTTTATCGCGAAAAAATTGATACCGAATCACCTATTTTCTCTGTGGACTAATTTGATTATAAAAAAAAATCACCGATGGTACATTTACGCTTTTTATTGTTTTTTTCCCTTTTGGCACTCATGGCCTGCACGGCTCATTCGCAAATCGGCGTCCGGTTCCCGTCTGAACGAAAGGTGGTTACTGACCCGGTAACCGGGGCAAAGCTGGTTTTTTTGACCAGTACCCCGGCTGGCGACCACAAAATCTATCAAACCCACAACCAGTGGACTTCCGACGGTGAGTGGCTTATTTTCCGGTCGGGGCGGGTGAAAGGTGAAGCCATGGCTGTTAACGAAAAAAAAGGAACAATGGTTCAAGTTACCGAAGGTGGCTACACGGGTATGCTGAATATTGCCCGTAAATCGATGAAGCTTTACTTTATGCGCAGGGCTGAAAATGAAAAAGATGCCATACATATTGTGGAGGTAAATCTGGAAAAGCTTTTTGCGGATAGTAAAGCCGGAACTTTGAAAGGGGTGGGTGCTTACGAGCGGATTTGTGGTACGATTCCAGCCGAATGGGGTGCTGGTGGTGATCTGGCACTTGATGGCGATGAAGATTGGGCCTGGTTTAGGACAGGCCGCGATATGGCCATGAAACACCTGCCTGACGGTATTGAACCTGAAAAAGATTTTGGTCCGCGTAATATGGGTGCTGGGCCCGGAGGAATCGGTGGCATCAACGTTCATACCGGAGCGTTGAAATATGTGGTTTCTGTGCCTTTTCAGGTTGGTCATATACAGAGCAACCCATGGGTGCCGGGCCAAATTGTTTTTTGCTGGGAAACCGGTGGAAAATCACCACAACGTACCTGGATCGTAAAATCTGACGGAACAGGACTGCGGCCATTGTACCCCGAAGCTGAATACGAATGGGTAACCCATGAAGCCGTTATCAGCAAAGATGAAGTTGCTTTTGCCATAATGGGCCACCGTCCCATTCCTGAAACCGAAGCCGATACCATAAAAGGCACCGGGGTGAAAGGTGCAAACCCAGGGCAGGAAGCTTCCTGGGGACCATCGGGAACACGCGAAAAACCTACCGGGCTGGGCATTGTAAACATTGATACACGCGAAATGTATATCGCCGGTCAGATACCCTATGGAAGTGGATTTTGGCACGTTACAGGTTCGCCCGGCAAACGTTTTGTTGCAGGTGATAACTTTAACCGCGATATATACCTGATTGATCGGTGGAACAACGAAATGATGTTACTCTCAACAGGGCATAAACGCACTGCTGCTGACCATCCGCATCCCACGTTCAGCCCCGATGGAACCCGCATACAAATTCAGTTTGCCATGCTGTCGGACGACGATAGGTCGATGAACATCTGCATCATTCATGTGCCTGACGAATGGCTCAAACGTAAATCAGAAAGTTTCAACAACCAATAAAAATTAGTTATGCTTAAAACTTACCCATTTATCATACTGGCTTTTTTTTTCATTGCAAATGGCGTTTTTGCCAGGCAATATAATATTACAGATTTTGGTGCCGTGGGCGATGGCTCAACATTAGACACCGAGGCTATAAACAAAGCCATAATAGCGGCTTCAAAAAACGGTGGTGGTACAGTTTATTTTCCGGCAGGGATTTATGCCTCGTTTTCAATTCATATAAAAAGTAATATCACCTTACATCTTGAAAATGGTTGCACTTTGCTGGCTGCTTCGCCTGACGATTATCCGGGAGAAGGTTATGATGTTGCAGAGCCAAACTTTTGGGGCGATTCATTGAAGTATCAGGATTTTGGTCACAGCCACTGGCAAAATAGCTTGATTTGGGGCATTGGTCTTGAGAATATTGTGATTGAAGGTCACGGCGTAATTGATGGGGAAGGGCTTGTTAAACACGGCAGGCGTGAGCCCGGGCTTGGTAATAAGGCCATTGCTTTAAAGCTTTGCCGCAATGTTACCATAAAAGACATAACCATTTTCAGGGGAGGGCATTTTGGAATTTTACCCACGGGTGTTGAGAATTTTACCATCGAAAATGTAAAAATCGATTCGAACCGCGATGGCATCAACATCGATTGTTGCCGCAACGTAAACATATCGAATTGCAGGGTAAATACACCCAACGACGATGCCATTGTACTAAAAAGCAGCTATGCACTGGGCTATGCACAGGCAACTGATAATGTGGCCATTAGTAACTGCCATGTTTCGGGATACGATTTAGGAACGATGCTCGATGGTACCTTTCAAACCACGCAGGAACATGCACCCGATAAGGGAGCCGTAACCGGCCGTATAAAATTTGGCACTGAATCAAATGGGGGATTCAAAAATATTACCATAAGCAATGTCACTTTCTCGCACTGTAGGGGTTTGGCAATCGAGTCGGTCGATGGTGGTCATATCGAAGATGTAAGTATAAGCAACATTACCATGCGCAACATACTCGACTCGGGCTTTTTTATCCGGGTTGGCAGTCGTTTGCGCGGACCTGATGGAATTGTGCCCGGCAAAACCGCCCGAATCAATATTTCAGATGTCACTATCGAAGGTATTCCGCCCAGCTATTGTGCCATGGTAATGGGCATACCCGGACATCCGGTAAGTGGCGTAAGCTTTAACAACATCAAAATAAAAGTAAATGGAGGGGCAACATATGAACAGTCGTTAACTGAAGTGCCCGAAAACGAAGAAGGATACCCTGACCCCATGTATTTTGGCAAATTACCGGCTCACGGATTCTATGTGAGACATGCCGATAAATTAAAGTTTACAAACATCGACATTACTTTTAATAACGATGATTACCGTCCTGCCTTTATTTTTGAAGACGTACATGGCGGTTTAATCGAAAATGTTAGCACAATTGAGGTTGAAGGTTATCCTACTGCCATTTTCAAAAAGGTAGGAGATATTGATGTAGTGCGTTTCAATAAATTTGAAGATGAGAGGTTGGGGCGTGTTGAGGAGAAGAAATTTGGAGGTAATTCTATGTTATTTGAATGATGTTTATAGCGTAATTTTCAACCGTATGTGCAGTCAAAACGTTCAATAACCAATAACTCAATTGACCAATGACTCAATGACTCAATTGACTCAATTGACCAATAAAAAAAGGCCACCTTCACAGGCAGCCTTTTTTGTATAGTAGTTTTCGCTAATTATTATAATTTTTTGGCAACTTCAACAGTGGTGAACGATTCGATGGTATCACCAACTTTGACGTCGTTAAAGTTTGCCACGTTTATACCACATTCGTATCCACTCCTAACTTCCTTGGCATCATCTTTAAATCGTTTCAGTGAGCCGAGGTCGCCTGTGTAAATTACAATACCGTCGCGGATTACACGAGCTTTATTGTTACGGATTATTTTTCCGTCGCGTACAATACATCCGGCAATGGTACCAACTTTGGTAATTTTATATACCTCCTGTACTTCTGCCGTACCGGTAATTTCTTCTTTAATTTCAGGCGACAGCATGCCTTCCATTGCCGATTTCAGCTCTTCAATGGCATCGTATATAATTGAATACAATCTGATGTCAATTTGTTCCTGTTCTGCCAGTTTGCGTGCTGCAAGAGACGGACGGACCTGGAAACCAATAATGATACCATCGGATGCGGAAGCCAGCATAACATCTGATTCAGAAATCTGGCCTACGGCTTTGTGCTTCACATTCACCTGAATTTCTTCAGTTGAGAGTTTAATCAATGAATCGGCAAGGGCTTCGATAGAACCATCCACGTCACCTTTGATAATCACATTAAGTTCTTGGAAGTTTCCAATTGCAATGCGTCGTCCAATTTCATCGAGGGTAATGTGTTTTTGGGTACGCATACCCTGTTCGCGTTGTAATTGTTCGCGTTTATTGGCAATTTGCCTTGCCTCACGCTCACTGTCCATCACATTAAACTTATCACCAGCCTGTGGTGCACCATTTAACCCGAGGATCAAGGCTGGTTCGGCCGGGCCGGCTGTTTTAATGCGTTGGTTACGTTCGTTGAACATGGCTTTAACGTGCCCCATGAATTGTCCGGCAAGAAGGATGTCACCTTCGTTTAATGTACCATTTTCAACCAAAATGGTAGCAACATAACCACGTCCACGGTCAAGGGTAGATTCAATAATTGAGCCTGTAGCTTTCTTTTTAGGATTAGCCCTAAGCTCAAGAAGTTCGGCTTCAAGCAATACTTTTTCCATCAAATCTTCGATACCAATACCATTTTTGGCAGATATATCGTGCGATTGATATTTGCCACCCCATTCTTCGACCATATAATTCATATTGGCCAGTTTTTCCTTAATTACATCGGGGTTGGCTCCGGGTTTATCAATTTTATTAATTGCAAACACAATAGGCACACCAGCAGCCGTTGCGTGGTTAATGGCCTCAACGGTTTGAGGCATCACACTGTCGTCGGCAGCTACAATAATAATGGCAATGTCGGTTACCTGTGCACCACGTGCACGCATGGCGGTAAACGCTTCGTGACCTGGTGTATCGAGAAATGTTATCTGTCGTCCGTCGGGCATTTCAACGTTGTATGCACCAATATGCTGTGTGATACCACCGGCCTCGCCTGCAATAACATTTGTTTTGCGTATGTGGTCGAGCAACGAAGTTTTACCGTGGTCAACGTGTCCCATAACGGTAACAATTGGCGGGCGTGCCTGCATGTCTTCGGGCGAATCTTCCTCTTCTTCGATGGCTTCCATTACCTCGGCACTAATAAACTCAACTTTATAGCCAAATTCTTCAGCAACAAGAGATAACGTTTCAGCATCGAGGCGTTGGTTAATTGAAACAAACATACCCAGGGTCATGCAAGTAGCAATTACCTTGGTAACGTCAACTTCCATCATGTTGGCCAGTTCGTTTACCGAAACAAATTCGGTAACTTGTAATGTTTTTTGTTGTTGTTCGGCTTTTTCCTGTTCTGTGGCCAATTTTTCACTTGCAGCAGCACGTTTGTCACGGCGATACTTTGCACCTTTTGATTTTGACTTATTGGTTAACCTGGCAAGTGTGTCCTTAACTTGTTTTTGAACATCTTCCTCCGATATTTCTTTATGTACAGGGCGCTTGCGCTTATTAATGTTGCTACGGTTGCCTTTTCCTTTAGGTGCATTTCCGCTTTTGTTTTGATCGTTACCCTTGGTTACGTCAACTCGTTCTTTTTTAATCCTTTTACGTTTACGGCGTTTTTGTTCCGAAGTTTTATTTTCGCCGTTTGCATCTTTCTTTTCGTTTTTCTGATTTTGATCCGACGGTTTATTTTGATTCTGGCGTGCTTTTCTTTCTTCTTCGCGTTGTTTTTTTGTTTTCTTCGGGGGCCTGGTAAGTTGATTGATGTTACTTAGGTCAATTTTTCCAATAACTTTAACTTCGCGATCTGATTTTGGGATGTTGGTTTTTATTTCATCCTTATTTTCAGTGCCTTTTTCTTTTTTGGCACTTTCCTCATCATGTTTTTTAGATGCCGGTTTTTCAGGTTTCTTTTCCCCTTTTGGCTTTTCAGGACTCTTTTCCCCTTTGGGTTTTTCAGGCTTTACCTCTTGTTTTTTAGGGGCTTGTTCTTCTTTTTTTGTATGATCTTCTTTTACAGTTTCTTTTTCGGGTTTTGGGGCTGCTTTTTCAGCTTTAGGTGCTGCTTTTTCTTCAGCTTCTGGCTTCTCGGGTTTATGATCATTCTTTTCAGGCGAAGATGATTCATTTTTAGGTTCTTCTTTACCGGCCGACTTTTTAGAAGGAGCTTTTTTGTCGTCGATATCAATTTTGCCTAATATTTTTACACTTTGCTTTGGCGTTTCTGTTTTAATCTCTTCAACTTTTTTTGTAGAAGGTTCTTTGGGTGCCGCATTTGATTTTTTTGCACTAAGATCTTTGATGATTACAATATTGTCGTCATCATCTTTATCTTCATCTGAAGCATCTTCCAAATCCTGCTTTTCTTCTTCAGATAGATCATCTAGCGTAACCGATTCATTTTTCTGGTGACGGTGAGTTCTGATGTTTAATTTCTCCGATTCCTTTTTCAAATCGATATCGCTGCTGTATTCTTTTTGCAGGAGAGAGTACTTTTCCTCATCGATTTTTGCATTTGGATTCGGTTCGACTTGATGCCCCTTCTTGTTCAGGAACTCAACCATAGTAGCAATTCCTACGTTGAATTCCCTTGCAACTTTACCTAGTCGTTTTGTTCCTTTGCCTGATGTCATATATTAACCTTTCGAATTTTATTCTTTAAAAATTAAAACCTGTTATTACTCAAATTCAGATTTTAAAACCCTAATTACATTATCAACTGTTTCTTCTTCAAGATCCGACCGTTTTATAAGGTCTTCACGCGATAGGTTCAATACGTTTTTAGCCGTATCACAACCTATCCCTTTTAATGTGTCGATAATCCAATCTTCTATTTCATCGGTAAACTCATCGAGGGTTACATCCTCATCGTCTACCTCTGTTTCGCGGAATACGTCAATTTCGTATCCGGTAAGCTGTCCGGCCAGTTTAATGTTGAGTCCGCCTTTACCAATAGCCAATGAAACTTCATCGGGTTTAAGGTAAACTTCAGCCCTTTTTTCTTCTTCCTTGATTTTTATACTTGAGACCTTTGCAGGGTTTAATGCACGCTGTATGTAAAGTGTAAGGTTTGTTGTGTAATTTATAACGTCGATGTTTTCATTACGCAATTCGCGAACAATTCCGTGAATTCGCGACCCTTTCATTCCAACACATGCGCCAACAGGGTCGATACGTTCGTCGTATGATTCAACGGCTACCTTGGCACGTTGCCCGGGTTGGCGTACAATTTTTTTGATGGTGATAAGTCCATCAAAAATTTCGGGAACTTCAAGCTCGAACAGGCGCTCGAGAAATGCCGGCTGTGTACGTGATAAGATAATTAATGGATTGTTGTTTTTCAGTTCTACTTTGTAAACAACAGCCCTTACGTTATCACCTTTGCGAAAGAAATCTGAAGGTATTTGTTCAGTTTTAGGCAAAATAAGCTCGTTACCTTCATCGTCAAGTACAAGCATTTCTTTTTTCCAAATCTGGTAAACTTCTCCGGTTACGATATCGCCTATCTTATCTTTATATTTATTGTAGATACTGTCTTTTTCGAGCTCAAGAATACGGCTGGCCAGGTTTTGGCGAAGGTTTAATATAGCCCTTCTGCCAAAGTCATGCAACTTAACCTCATCGCTCACTTCTTCGCCAACTTCATAGTCCTCATCAATTTTTTTGGCTTCCGAAAGTGGTATTTCTTTATTGGGGTCGGTAAAATCTTCATCGGCAACGACTTCGCGATAATGCCAAATTTCGAAGTCACCTTTATCAATATTGATAATGATGTCAAAATTTTCGTCACTCTCGTATTTTTTTTGCAGCATGCTGCGAAAAACGTCTTCGAGAACGCTCATCATGGTTGCCCGGTCTATATTTTTTAGTTCCTTAAACTCGGAAAACGTATCAATAAGGCTAAGGTTGTCCATTTTTATTCTATTTTATTTTTTATTTAAACGAAATTATATTTTTCACCCTGGGGTTATCGGCAAAGTTAAAACGAAGTGTTTTTACCACTTCAATTTTTTTCTTTTTCTCTTTCTCAATTGTTTTTACCTCAAGGTCAAATCCATCGTCATCAACACTTTTAATAACGCCCGAAACTTGTTTGTCATTGGCAGGTGTTACTTCAACCTCTTTTCCAATGTTCTTTTCGTATTGCCGGCGGACCGTAAAAGGTTTTCCCAGTCCGGCAGATGAAACATTAAGTTCAAAATCTTCAATGTCGCGATCGAGTTCTCCTTCTACAGAACGGCTTACATCAATGCATTTTTGAATGCTGACACCGTGGTCCCCATCAATGATTATATCAATAATGTTGCCTTTTTTTACCTGTATGCTTACGATGAAATATTCATCTGATAATGCTTCCAAGGCATATTTCTCAATCTGTTCTTTCTTTATCATGTTGCAAGGCTAATAAAATAGGGGACCAACAGTCCCCTATAATGTTACTTACAGAATCGGCTCAAAAATACAAATAATAATGAATACAACAAAATCAGGGAGTTAAATATCACATGGCTCAAGTAATTTGATAATACTATGTTCATTTATTGGCATTTGTTGTTCAATTATCATTATTAAATTGTAAAACTTATCTATTTTTGTGAAAACATTTAATAGAATTGTAAGTTGCACTTATTTTGAAAGGATAATAATCTAATTTGCAAACCAATAAGCGAAAAATATTAAACGATCCGGTGTTTGGCTTTATCAGCCTGCATTCCGATATTATATTCGATCTGATTGAACACCCATACATCCAGCGGCTTAGGCGCATTAAACAGCTTGGTTTGTCGGCGCTTGTTTACCCGGGGGCAAACCATACAAGGTTTGAGCATGCACTGGGCGCGTTGCACCTGATGTATTCTGCCATTCAGGTATTGCGTTCAAAAAGTGTAAAAATAACTGATGAAGAGGCTGAAGCAGCCATGATTGCCATTTTGTTACACGATATTGGACATGGACCATTTTCTCATGCACTGGAACATACCATTGTTAAGGGGGTTACACACGAACAGCTTTCGTTGTTGATGATGCAACAACTAAATGTTGAATTTGACCATAAGTTGCAAACTGCAATCCTGATTTTTACAAATAATTATCCCAAAAAATTTTTACATCAGTTGGTTTCAAGCCAACTCGATATGGACCGTATGGATTACCTGAGGCGCGATAGTTTTTTTAGCGGTGTGGTTGAGGGCACAATTGGTTCCGACAGGATTATAAAAATGCTGGATGTTCGCAATGGCTATTTAGTTGTCGAGAAAAAAGGGATTTATTCGGTCGAAAAATTTTTAATCGCACGCCGGCTTATGTATTGGCAGGTATATTTGCATAAAACTGTAATTGCTGCCGAACATGTATTAATTAACGTGTTGAGAAGGGCTAAACAGCTTACCCGCCAGGGTGTTGAGTTGTTTGCTGCCCCACAGTTGAGATGGTTCCTGAAAAACAACCTCGATCCTGAGTGTTTTGAAGATGAATTGTTGAGGAAGGAGCTGATCGGTAATTTTATTGAGCTCGATGATAGCGATTTAATCAGTTCAATAAAAGTTTGGTGTAATGAACCGGATTTTATTTTATCATATTTATCGAAAGCAATTATAAACCGACAGTTATTGCGCATTAAAATTAGCGACAAAAAAATATCTAAAAACAAAATTGAAAAATTAAGCGATAAGGCATTAATGCAAATGAAGATCAATCCTGATGTATTAGAGTATCTTGTTTTTACAGGTGATATATCAAATAGTATCTACGAAAAAAATTCGGATGATATTATGGTTTTGACAAAGAATGGAAAGACCAAAACACTAGAAGATGCATCGGACATCGATTTGAAGGCATTGACCCGAAAAGTAACCAAGCATTATGTCTGTTATCCAAAGGAATTAGATTAGAATTAAAATTTTTATTTATTTCGCAGATTAAACTTATTTAAAATATATGGAATTCACTGCACGTGAGATTGCAACTTTTCTGGGAGGAGAAGTTGAGGGCGATCAGAATGTTACAATAAATAATGTATCAAAAATTGAAGAGGGGAAGCCAGGTACTTTAACCTTTTTGGCTAACCCAAAGTATCAGGCATTTATTTATGAAACAAATGCCGATGTTGTGTTGGTCAACCGTACATTTAAACCCGAGAAGCCTGTAAAGGCAACCATGATAAAAGTACAAAATGCTTATGATGCGCTGGCTAAGTTAATGGATTTGTATGTTCAATCCCTTCCCCGGAAAACAGGCTTAGAGGTTCCATCATACGTGTCGTCAAAATCAAAATACGGTACCGATACGTACATTGGTGCATTTGCATATATCGACGAAGATGTAACAATAGGCAATAACGTGCAGATATATCCACAAGCCTGGATTGGACGTGGAACCGTAATTGAAGATAACTCGATAATTTATGCCGGGGCCAAAATATATCCCGAAACAAAAATTGGGAAAAATTGTATCATTCACGCCGGGGCAGTAATTGGCTCCGATGGTTTTGGTTTTGCCCCCCAGGACGATGGTTCGTACCGTAAGTTGCATCAGATTGGGAATGTTATTCTTGAAGATAACGTAGAAATTGGGGCCAATACAACCATCGATTGTGCAACCATGGGCTCAACCATTATCCGCCATGGTGTTAAACTCGATAATTTGGTGCAAATAGCGCATAATGTTGAGATTAAAGAGAATACGGTAATGGCTTCTCAATCGGGTATTGCCGGTTCATCAACCATTGGTAAAAACTGTGTATTGGGTGGCCAGGTTGGCGTTGCCGGGCACATTAAAGTGGGCGATAAAGTACAGTTGGGCGCTAAAACCGGCGTTAAGAACAATGTAAAAGATGGAACAACCATGATGGGCGAATGGGCCATGGATGCCCGGAAATTCAGAAGGGTATATGCAGTATTTAAAAACCTGCCCGAGTTATACCACGATTTTTATACGTTGAAAAGAAACCTGGAAAAGAAATTATAAAAACGCGCATAACCACCCTCTTTTTATGGGTTATAGCGAATAAAAAATAGTAATTATGGTGGATAAACAAAAAACCATACTGAATGAAGTAACCCTTACCGGAAAGGGATTGCATACCGGTTTGCCAGTAGAGATGACCATTAAAACGGCTTCTGCAAATACCGGTATTGTGTTTGTTCGTATTGATTTAGATGAGCCGGTTGAAATTGAAGCCGATGTAAAAAATGTTGTTGACACATCACGTGGAACAGTGATTGAAAAAGACGGTGCGCGTGTTTCAACCATCGAGCACACAATGGCAGCCCTGGCAGCCCTTCATATCGATAATGCCCGCATTGAAATAAATGCCCCTGAAACACCAATCCTCGACGGGAGTTCAAAGCTGATACTCGAAGGTATTGGCGAAACAAATATAAAGGAACTCGATGTTGAACGTGAGTATTTTGAGATTAGGGAGAAGGTTACCATTAAAGATGAAGAAAGTGGTGCCGAATTAATAGCACTGCCCGACAACGACTATAGCATTGACGTGATGATATCGTTTAACTCACCGGTATTAAACAATCAATATGCAAAGCTCGATTCGCTGGACAATTTTAAAACCGAAATTGCCCCTTGCCGAACTTTTGTGTTTTTGCATGAGCTTGAGTTTCTGTTGAATAATAACCTGGTGAAAGGTGGCGATTTGGACAACGCAATTGTTATTATGGACCGTGATGTGAACCAGCAGGAACTTGACCGTATTGCCGATTTATTTCATCACGAGCACATTAAGCTAAACGGTAAAAAGGGTATTTTGAATAACCTTAAACTCCATTTTGACAATGAACCGGCAAGGCATAAACTACTTGACATTGTAGGCGACCTCTCGCTGGTTGGTCGGCCGCTAAAGGGTAAAATAATTGCTACACGCCCGGGGCACTCGGCTAATGTGCAGTTTGCCCGCTTATTGCAAAAAGAAATGCATAAGCAGTTTTCAAAAACTGCGCCCCCGGTTTATAATTGCGCTGAAGAACCGGTAATGGATATTCTGAAAATAAGGGAGCTTTTGCCACACCGCTATCCGTTTTTAATGGTTGATAAGGTTGTTGAAATAAAAGGTAAGCATATTGTAGGTGTTAAAAACATCACATCAAATGAACCTATTTTTACCGGGCATTTCCCATCTGAACCAGTATTTCCCGGTGTGTTGCAGGTTGAGGCTATGGCCCAGGTGGGCGGATTATATGTTCTGAACCAAATGGACCCGACCAAAAAGTATTCAACCTATTTTATGAAAATCGATGCCATAAAATTCAGGAAAAAAATTGTTCCGGGTGACACTATGGTTATTAAAGTTGAGTTGGTATCACCAATACGGAGGGGCATTGCCACCATGAAAGGATATGTATTTGTTGGTAACCAGTTGGCTTCCGAGGGTGAGTTTATGGCCCAGATTGTAGAAGAAAAATAGTTGAGATAAAATAATATAGAGATGAAGGATATAATTGCGAATATACACCCCAATGCAACCATAGGAAAGAATGTTGTAATTGATTCATTTGTAACCATCGAAGAGGATGTGGTTATAGGAGATAATACCTGGATTGGACCCAATGCTGTTATTATGAACGGTACCCGCATTGGTGAAAATTGTAAAATTTTTCCTGGTGCTGTTTTAGGGGGGTTACCACAGGATTTGAAATATAAAGGTGAAGAAACATTTGTGTTTATTGGTGACAATACCACCATCAGGGAATATGTAACAGTGAACAAAGGTACCGCCGCGAAAGAAAAAACTGTTATTGGCAACCATTGCCTGTTGCAATCATATGGACATGTAGCACACGATTGTAAACTAAATAACAATGTAATATTAGGCAGTCATGCCGGCCTTGCAGGTGAGGTTGTGGTTGACGATTTTGCGATTATTAGCCCATATTCTGCTGTTCATCAATTCTGCCGCATCGGGAAACATTCGTTTATTGCCGGTGGCAGCCTGGTGCGAAAAGATATTCCACCTTATGTATTGGTAGCCAATGAGCCGCTTTCGTATGTTGGTGTTAACTCTGTCGGGCTCCGGCGCAGGGGGTACGATATTGACAAGGTGAACGAAATTCAAAATGTTTATCGTTATTTTTATCAAAAAGGGTTGAATAATTCACAAGCAATTAAATCAATTGAAGAAGAATTGGAAATGAGTGCTGAGCGCGATGAAATTATTTTGTTTATCAAAAGCTCTGAACGAGGAATTGTAAAGGGGCCACAAGACTAGTAATGCTGTAGAGCAACAATAAAATACCCGGATGGAATAGATTTGAACCATCCGGGTATTTTTATGCTAAAGCTTTTGGTTTTACTTCGCGATCGTGAATTTTTTATATGCCCCTGAGTCAGAATCTTTGGCTATCCAAATATGAAAATCGCCGGGTTCTGTAAGGTATTCTTCCCCGTTGAAAAACTTCAAGTCGTCAGGGGTAATGGTGAATGAGACTGTTTTTGAACCACCGGGCTTTAAGGTTACGCGTTTAAAACCTTTAAGTTCTTTGATGGGGCGGGTAAGGCTGCCAAATAAATCGCGTGTATATAGCTGAACAATCTCGGTTGCTTCAACATCACCGGTGTTTGTTATTGTGCAAGATGCTTCGATGCTTCCGCTTAGGTTCATTTTATCGCTGCTTAGCTCAACGTTGCCATATTTAAATGTTGTGTACGACAGACCGTACCCAAACGGGAAAAGTGGTGTGATCCCATAGTCGATGTGGTGCGATTTAAACCCGAGCGATAACTGTTCCGAATTACGTGGAATATCATCTATATAAACAATTTCATCAGGATCAGAAGGGCGCCCGGTATTCTTGCGATAATAGTAAAATGGTATCTGGCCTGCACCTTTGACCATGGTAACCGGTAGCTTACCTGAGGGGGCATAACCACCAAAAAGTATATCGGTTAAAGCCGGGCCTGCCATAGTGCCCGGGTGCCAGGCATAAATTACGGCATCTGAATTTTCAATTTCATCGCCTATAGCCAACGGGCGGCCAGCCATAACAACCATTACAATGGGCTTACCGGTTTTAGCCAGTGTGTTTACCAATTCGGGCTGGGCACCAGGTAAATCAATAATACCACGGGCGTTGGCTTCACCCGATAAACCCGATTCTTCTCCAACAACCAAAACAACTACATCTGAAACCAGTGCTGCGGCAACTGCTTTGGCAAAGCCTCCCTGGTTTTTGTCGCGGCTATACTCAAGCCCCTGTACATAATGCAATTTAGTCCCAAGTTCCGTTTCAAAGGCATCAAGTGGAGTAACTGAATTTTTTGCTTCACCATCAAACACCCAGGTTCCCATTTGGTCGTGTGGCGCATCGGCCATCGGGCCAATCAGGGCTATGCGCTGTGAATTTTTAAGGGGCAGTACATCGTTGTTGTTTTTAAGCAACACCATGCTCTCGCGGGCTACTTTGCGGGCATGTTGCTTGTGTTCGTCTGCCAAAATTTGCTTTTCAGCCCGGTTTTCGTCGATGTAGGGGTTTTCAAAAAGCCCTAGCTTATATTTCACACGAAGGATGTTGGATACACGTTCGTTTATTAAATCTTCCGAGATTTTTCCTTCTTCAATTAATGCTTTCAAATTGTCGTAACAACGGCTTGCCATTTCCATGTCTACACCCGCTTTAACCGCTTTTAGCGCTGCTTCTTTTTCGGTGGCGCAATAACCATGTGGAATCATTTCCTGAATCGAAGCCCAGTCGCTTACTACCATGCCATCATATCCCCACTCATCCCTGAGGATGGTTTTCAGTGTAAAGTAGTTTCCTGAGGTTGGAACACCATTTAGGTCGTTAAATGCCGACATCATGGTCAGTACCCCTGCATCGGCTGCAGCTTTAAATGGTTGCAAGTGAACATTTCGTAAAAGAGGTTCAGGGATGTAAGTTGTGTTGTAGTCGCGTCCGGCTTCGGCCATGCCATACCCCACAAAGTGCTTGGCACATGCTGCAATCCGTTCTTCATTGGCTGGGTCGTCTCCCTGAAATCCATTTACCAACGCTTTTGCAAGCTGGGAGGCAAGGTATGGGTCTTCGCCACAACTTTCGGCAATGCGGCCCCAACGGGGGTCCCACGTAATGTCAATCATTGGGGCAAAAGTCCAGTTTATGCCATCGGCCGATGCTTCTTTTGCTGAAATGGCCATTGCTTTTTCTACGGCAGCGGTGTTCCATGTTGCTGCCATTCCCAGTGGGATGGGAAAAATGGTTTTATAACCGTGAATTACATCTCGCCCGATAAGCAGCGGGATACCAAGTCGGCTTTCTTCAACCGCAAGCCTTTGAAGCTCATTGGTGACTTTAGCTGATGTTGTGACATTTAAAAATGAACCAATTTTCCCGGCTTTCAAGTCATCTTTCCAGTCTGACGGGTTACCATGGAAATTAACCTGTGCCATTTGACCTAATTTTTCATCAAGCGTCATTTGGTTTAGCAGGTTTTCTACTTTTTCTTCTATCGGATCTGAACTTTTTTGGGTGCCAGTATTACATGAGAATAGTGTAAATACCAAAAACACAAAAAAATAAAGGGTTTTGATTTTTAGGTTTGTCATTTTATTCTTTTTTAAGTTATTAAGCAAAGATAGTAAATTAATTTATAAGTGTAAATATTACACAAAGGTCTTTCTGCCTTATTTCTTCTATTTCAGAAAGGACACTTGTTATACTGGCTTTTTTATAGTGAATAATTATTTTTGCCGCTTCATTTTAAGTAAAAGGATGCAGATGTTTAACAAAAGCGAAAACGACGAACGTAATTATCTTGAAACGATTAAAAGCAAGCTTTCTTCGGCAATTGACCAAATTGATGAGAATGTTAAGAAGCAATCGAACGATTTGGAAGAGCAAAAACGGTACTTGTATGAGAATAAAACCGACATGGACCATGCCGAAAAAGTTGCGGTTCACCAGTCAGTGCATTCGGCTGCGTTAACCGGTGAGGCTGCGTTGGAGCGGAAAAAGCGCTTACAAAAACTCATATTGTCACCCTATTTCGGGCGCTTCGATTTTCGCGAAAAAACCGGTGATGGCGCTGTTCCGGTTTATATTGGTGTACATGCTTATTACGACGAAAATGAAAAGAACAACCTGGTGCATGATTGGCGGGCCCCCATTTCATCGATGTTCTACGATTATGAAAATGGCCCTGTGCAGTACGAATCACCTTCGGGCATAGTCGATGGCGAGATGACCCTGAAACGCCAGTTTCGCATCCGGCGTGGCAAAATGGAATATATGCTCGAGAGCTCATTGAACATTCACGACGATGTGTTACAAAAAGAACTCAGCAAATCGTCGGATGATAAAATGAAGCACATTGTTGCAACCATACAGCGCGACCAAAATGCCATTATACGTAATGAAGAATCGCGAACCTTGATTATTCAAGGGGTGGCTGGTTCGGGCAAAACTTCAATTGCGCTTCACCGCATTGCCTTTTTATTGTACCGTTTTAAAGATACCATTTCATCGGACGATATTTTGATATTGTCGCCCAACAAGGTTTTTGCCGACTACATTTCGAACGTGCTTCCCGAGTTGGGAGAGGAAAACATACCTGAAATGGGCATGGAGGAACTTGCCGATAAATTACTGGAAGGAAAATATCGCTTTCAAACTTTTTTTGAACAGGTAACAGATTTACTTGAGAAAAAAGATGAAGATTTTGCTGAGCGTATCCGTTTCAAATCATCGCATGCTTTGATTGGCAAGTTGAACGATTATTTATCGTACATCGAAAACCACTATTTCGAGCCTGATGATTTAGTTTTAAAGCGCAACCCTGTTCCTGCTTCATACATCGAAGAAAAATTCAGGTCGTTGCACCGTTTGCCCCTGTTCAAGCGCTTTAATGAAGTGGTGGCACATATTGAGCGCGACTTGTTATTTTACAACCGTTATGAAATTAATGCCACCGAACGAAATTATTTGCGAAAAGAAGTGCGCAAAATGTTTAAAATTACGAACCTGCGTGAACTGTATAAAGATTTTTACAATTGGCTTGAGAGTCCCGGACTTTTTAAATTTGCAAGGCGCAGTGCTTTTGAATATGCCGATGTTTTTCCGCTTGTTTATCTGAAAATTAAACTTGAAGGGACAAAAACCTACGACGAGGTTAAACATCTACTGGTTGATGAAATGCAAGATTATACCCCGGTTCAATATGCTGTTTTGGCAAAGTTGTTCCCGGGCAAAAAAACCATCCTGGGCGATGCTTATCAAACGGTCAACCCATACAGTTCTTCGTCTTCAGAGGCGATTGAGCGGGTGATGCCCGGCGCCGATTTGGTTAAGCTAAACAAAAGTTACCGTTCAACATACGAAATTGCAACTTTTGCGCGGCAAATACTTCCCAATAACGAGGTGGAAGCCATGGAGCGGCACGGAGAAAAACCGTTGGTAAAATCGTTTAAAACTGGTACAGGTGAAAATAAATTTATAGCCGAACAAATAAATTCATTCAGCGGTTCAGTGCAAAACTCAATGGGCATTGTATGCAAAACGCAAAAGCAGGCGAATAAAATGTACAATAAGCTGGTTGACGAATACCCCGCTGTGCATTTATTAACAAGCAACAGTGTATCTTTCTCGGGGGGTGTGGTAATTACCACTGTTCACCTTGCCAAAGGGCTCGAGTTTGATGAGGTGTTGATACCAAATGCAAACGAGGCAACTTACAACGACAATACAGACCGCGGTTTATTTTACATTGCCTGCACACGGGCTATGCACAAGCTGACTGTTACATATAGCGGGCAACAAACCCCGTTTATCCAGGGTTAAAAAAAGTATGACCCGGTTTGGTAAATAAGGAATCCATTAAGTGCAAAGCGGACAATCCGGGCTAGCGCAAAAAGTGTATAGTAACGATACTTATATGCAATAACACCCATTATCATCGAAATGGTAGCCCATGGCAAGGGGGTCAGTGCTGAAATCAGGATAATTATCCCTCCAAACTTTCTGACAGCAGGCAGGTACTCGGCAATCTTTTTTTGCTTACGTATCCTTTTTCCATACTTCCGGGCTAAAAATCTCCCAAACCAATAAGTTAAGTGGCCGGCTGCCATCGACACTATGGCGAAAAATATAATGTTCAACACATAGCTGAAAATACTTCCGGCACCGGCATTAATGGCCCAAAACATAAATATTTCAGGGGGAAAAAGCCCAAAGAAAATTTCAGAACCCACATAGATAAGGTGTACGGCCACACTGTTGCCGTAAAACATATCAATCCAGTATTCCGGGTTGTGGTCAAAATATAGTATTTTAAACAGAAAGAAGGCACCAATGATAACCAACAGCGAAAGCATTGCACGTAAGATGTGCTTTAGCACAAAGTGTTTCTTCTCTCCTAATTTATTTTTTAAAGTCATAACAATGTAACACTTTAGCTTAGGCGTTGGTTAGCTGAGATGTGGAAAAAGTTTTAAATGAGGAGGCAAATGTAATATTTTTAGGGGTGATGAGTCGATGAACGGAAGCTTTTTTATTTGGATATTTTCTTAGGTTTAGGTTGGGAGTGAGAAGTGGCAGTGGCAAGTGGCAATGGCAAAAAGCCGGGGCAACTTAGGTGTGACTGCTACTACCTACTGCTACTCAATAAGTGGCAAAAGGCAATGGCAAAATAGCGACTTCGCTTAAAGCCCGACTGCAACTGCCAACTGCAACTCAACCTACTTGTTGTACGAAAAACTCGAAATCTCGTACCCTTCAGTTGAGAAAGAATTACTTTTGTCCCAGTCGATACTTTTGATGGTCATTATTGTGGATGACTGGTCTGTTTTTGAGTGGGTTTCGTAGCTCATTACAACACCGCCGAGCTCGTTGTTGACATAGCGGTTAAACCATTCCATGTTATTAAACCGTTTGTCGGAGTCAAGTTCAGTGGTAAGCCATGCAACTTGAACTTCATCGGTTGTTTCACAACGGTATTCACTGCATTTGTACCCGCTAATCACTTTTGTTTTGCCCGTTTTCTTGAGCTCACATTCGTCCACCGTTTCGTTCGGGTCTTCATATTTAGTGCCCATTCCGGGAATTTCATCCATCGATTCTTCAGGATTATCGGGGTTAACCCGGATAGCGAGCCCGGTTTTCTTGTTATCTTTTTGTGTGAGTATCAGGGCGCAGGCATTTTCTTTGTCGATGATGGAAACGCCTTCATCTTTTTCACCCTTCATGGTAAACAGGATGTCTGAATTATCGGCGTTCATCAACATTTTTGATTCAACCGGTGTTTCTTTTTGTCCATTTTCATTGGTGACTTCGGTAATTGATACAATTTCAGCATTAAATTTGTAAACGTCCTTGTGTGGAATATCAGTTGTTTCAACGCCCATAGCCTTCATTATGGCAGCGGCACGGTCAGAAGAACCTGAATTAGAGGGTTGGTCATGAGTTGTTCCTTCTTCTTCATTGTTGGTTGAGTCGCTTTCCAAAAGCTTGTCGATGGTTTTGTTGACCTGTTCGTCCACTTCTTCTTCTACTTTTTTTTCTGCTTCTTCCGAAGCCCTGTCTTCAACCGATTCTTTTGCCTGCCGGGCAGCTTTTCGGGCTAAATCTTTAAGAATTTGTGCTTCGGCATTCATATTGCCAAGCATTGCGATTGACATGAGCAGGAATATAAACTTCTTCATAACAGGTTGGAATTTAGTTTCAAACTACTATCAAAGTTATGAAAAATTTATTTTGGTTGTGAAAGTTTAAAATCATAACTTCTTTTTTTTTATTCTTCAAGTTGCTTTTTCCTTTAAAGTATACATACCTTTACAAAATTACAACACAGGGAATTCTGATGAGCCAAATAAATAAAGGAAAAAACGAAGGTAGGTTTTGGTACCCACTTGATAATGCAGCCAAAATATTTCCTGCAATAACAAACAGAAAAGTAACTTCGGTGTTTCGGATATCGGCTGTTTTAAAAGGGCCTGTACATATCAAAAACTTGTTCATGTCCGTACGCGAAGTCGAAAATCGTTTCCCTTACTTCAAGGTTAAAATGCGAAAGGGTTTTTTTTGGTATTATTTAGAATCGGATAACTTCAGGGTGCCTGTTGTTCCGGATGAGGGAGAACCTTGCCGCAGGTTTTCAAAACGAGGTCACATGTACAGGGTTTTGGTGGCTGAAAACCGGATAAGTGTTGAATTCTCTCACATTTTGACGGATGGTACCGGGGCTTTTGAGTTTTTAAAAACCATATTGGCAAAATATTTTGAACTCAGGGGAGTGTCACTTCCAACAGGCTTTAATTTTATGAAGCCCGGAGATAAACCGGACAACGAAGAATTTGAAGATGCCTATAACCGGTATTTCGACCCTGAAATACCCGCATCGGTAAAACGTCCGAAGGCTTTTCACTTGCCGTACAAGCTTCCATCTGTACCCCGTTACAATGTTCTTTGTGCAACAATGCAAGCTCAACAAATTAAGGCTATTGCGAAAAAAAGGGGGGTTAGTATTACCGTTTATCTTACCTCGGTATATTTAAATGCCTTACAGGATATATTTGAAAATTCAGGCGGTTCAAGTCGTCACCGTAATGCACACAAACTTTGTGTGGAAATACCGGTTAACCTGCGGAATATATACCCGTCTAAAACAATGCGCAATTTTTCGTTGTTTGTTATGCCCGAAATTGACCGCAGTCTTGGGCACTATTGCTTCGAAGAGATATTGAAGACCGTTTATCATCAAATGCAACTTGAAACCGATTCAAAATTGGTTAATAAAATTTTGGCCCGCCATGTGGGGAGTGAAAGAAAGTTTTTAATCAGGGCCATACCGCTTTTTATTAAAAGCTTGTTTTTGCGGTTGAGTTATTATTCTCTGGGTAGCAGTCAGTACAGTGGTGTAATATCGAATTTCGGGCTGGTGTCTTTCCCCAATGAAATTAACCATAGTTTAGAAAGCCTGGCTTTTATTCCACCCCCGCCCAATAAACTTATAAAAGTGAGCTGTGGTGTTATTAGTATGGAGGATAAATTGGTAATGAGCTTTGGAAATGTTACTGAAACTAAAGAACTGGAAAGACGGATTATAAAGTATCTGGTCAACGAAGGGATTGACATTAAACTTTCGAGTTATTGCAATAAACAAAATGCCTGATTTAATAAAAAACATAAGGTTATGAATACATGTAAAAATTGTGGGGTAGAACTGGATGTAGATATGAATTATTGTCCCTTGTGTGGACAAAAAAGCAATATAACTCCACGTACTGTTCCAAAAACGGGCGAAGATTCAGGAATAAACGATACTGTGGATGAAACTTATGGTTTTAAAGATTTAACCCACAATCAAAAACGTAAAGTTGTTTGGGAGTTGATGACAATTATTCTTGTTTCAGGCATTGTAGTTTCGTTTATTATTGATTTGCTGGCCAATAAACAGATAACCTGGTCGAAGTATACAGTTACTTCCGGGTTGTTTCTTTTTATTAATATTTCGTTGGTCATATTCTTTTATAAACGGATGGTACTACTGCTTGCCGGCGGTTTTGTGGCTGGGGCGTTGCTTGTGCTGGCACTCGACTGGTACAGCGATGGTGAAGGCTGGGGGCTGGGCCTTGGGGTGCCCATTATTCTATCATTTTACCTTGCATCGGCTTTAATGGCTTTTGTGTTGACTAAAACCCGTCGCAAAGGCTTAAATGTAATTGCTTATTTTCTTATTGTTATAAGTTTGTTTAGCATGAGTATTGAGGGTTTATTGTCGCTATATCAGACCAACACTTTAACCCTACAGTGGAGTGTAATCCTCATGGTTTCGGTTGTGGCAGTGTCGGCTATCTTATTGTTTATACATTACCGGCTTAAACGTGTCACCGATTTGAGGCGGTTTTTTCATATATAGCTTTTGCGGGGGAGGCTTGTGTTTTAACTTTGAAGAAGTGCCTTGGCAAAAATCAAATCGGATGGGTGGGTTATCTTTATATTCTCGCGGTTGCCTTCTACAAGGTTAATGGTTTTTCCGCTTCGCTCAAGCACCGATGTGTCGTCGGTGAACAACGGGTCGAAGCCTTTCGCGTAAGCTTCTTTTATTTGTTCAACTATGAATGTTTGCGGGGTTTGGATGTTTACAAACATCTTGCGGTCAACAATTTTGTTAACACCGTTTTCAACCATCCTGAGCGATTTAACAACCGTACTTACCGGAACAGCATTTCCTTTTTCGAGTGTAGTTTCAAGGCACCTGGCAATGGTTTCAGCACTTACCATTGGGCGTACCCCGTCGTGAATAAATACAATGCCATTTTCGCAGATTGCAGCCAGTCCGTTTTTTACACTCTGAAAACGGTTTTCACCACCTGCAATAATTTGATGGTTCACGTTAAATTTATGCTTTTTGCAGAGCGAATTCCACGTGCCAAATTGTACTTCGGGGAGCACCAGTATGATTTCAATTTCGGGGTTGAAATGATAAAACCGGTTAATGCTGTGCATAAGTACCGGTAGCTTATCCAATAACATAAATTGCTTGGGAACTTCTGATTTCATACGGCTGCCACTGCCGCCTGCAACAATTAATGCGAATTGTTTCATCGATGATTGATTTTAAGGCAAAGATGCTAAATAAAGCAGATTTTTGAAAGTTTCTTTATTGTTTAGAAACTTTGAACGGGTTTGATTGTTTTGCTAAAAATGGAGGGGATTATGGATTTATCTGATGTGCGCAGGGAATATATGCTGCAGGGGCTGAACAAAAAATCGGTTGGAACCGACCCTATAAAGCAGTTGGAGAAGTGGATAAACGAGGCAGATGAGGCCGGTTGTCCTGAACATACAACCATGACTGTGGCTACAGCCAGCGCCGACGGCCAGCCGTCAATGCGGGTTGTTTTATTAAAATATCTGAAGCCCGAAGGTTTGGTTTTTTTCACCAATTACCGTAGCCACAAAGGAAAAGATTTAGCTGTGAACAGTAAAATTGCTGCACATTTTTTCTGGCCTGAACTTGAACGGCAGGTTAAAATTGAAGGAATGGTGCATAAGGCTGATGCTGAAACGAGTGATGCTTACTTTAACTCAAGGCCTTTTGAAAGTAAAATAAGTGCGGTAATGTCGCACCAAAGCACCGAGGTTGCAAGTCGTAATGAGCTTGAAAGAATGTGGCGCGATGAAAAAAACAAATGGGAAGGTAAAGAAATTGAGCGTCCCGATTACTGGGGCGGATACCTTATAAAGCCAACACGTGTTGAGTTTTGGCAGGGGCGCGAACACCGCCTGCACGACCGTATCGTTTTTATAAGACATTTTCACAAGTGGAATGTTGTCCGCTTTTCACCGTGAAGGGTTGAGGCTAAGGTTGGGGTTGTGGTTGAGGTTTCAACCACGCTAAAGCTACGGTATACAAAAGGCATTCAGGACAAGTCAAGGCTTGCCTACTTTTACCAAACAATCCACACAGGGCGTCAATGTTAATTTGTTCAAGCTCTGTGTGCAGCTCTGTTATTGTTTGGTGCCATGCTTTTTTCTGATAGATATTTGTAGGTCCCGTTCGGCTACATCTATCAGCTTGTTCAATGCCGTGGTGCGCAATTTTTCGTACTCTAAATTGGATTCCACTTTCTAAATACTCTTGTAATACCTTCAATTTTAATTCATCCGGGTAATGGTTTACTTTTCTTGTCATAATCCTAAATTGTGTTTACTTTTTCTGTAAACTTATTTCAGGACAAGTCACATCAATCCATTATCCCAACTTTCCATCAATCCAATCTCCCAACACCCCATGAACCCAATTCCCCAATCTTCCAACATTCCATCTTTCCATCAATCCATCTTTCCATCATTCCAGTTTTCCAATCACCCAACTTCCCATTTTTCCATAACCCCATAAAACTAAAGCTATGATGGACAAGAAGGTTAACCTATAGTAAATGACTGTGTTAATACATACAATCTTCAGCCCTGTTGCAGTGGCATTTGCCAGTCCGCTCGCGTAGTGCCAGGCACATTTGGTGACCAATATCGGCCGCGGTAAGTGCTACCATCACCCCGGCATCCTGCAATGCTTTGATTTTACTTTCGGCTGTTCCTTTTGAGCCGCTGATAATGGCGCCGGCATGCCCCATGCGTTTTCCTTTAGGAGCTGATGAACCGGCAATAAAAGCGGCAACCGGTTTGTTTACATTCGACTTGATGAACTCGGCTGCTTCTTCCTCATCGTTACCGCCAATTTCACCAATTAAAACAATAGCTTCAGTTTCAGGGTCGTCGTTAAACATTTTAATTACATCAATATGGTTTAACCCGTGAATGGGGTCGCCGCCAATACCCACGGCTGTGGTTTGCCCCAATCCGGCAAGTGTTGTCTGGTGTACTGCTTCGTATGTTAAAGTGCCCGAGCGCGATACAATTCCTACTTTACCTTTTTTGTGGATGAAGCCCGGGGCAATGCCCACTTTGGCTACATCGGCTGTAGTAATGCCGGGGCAGTTAGGCCCTACAAGAATAGAACCGGACTTTTTCAGGTATTCATGAACATGAAGCATATCGCGTACAGGAATCCCTTCGGTTATGGCAACAATGAGCTTAATGCCTGCGTCGGCTGCTTCAACAATGGCATCGGCAGCAAAAGGTGCCGGTACAAATATCATTGATGTGTTGGCACCGGTTTCCCTTACTGCTTCTTTTGCATTACCAAACACCGGAAACCCTTCGATTTTGGTACCGGCTTTTTTGGGGTTCACCCCTCCAACCACATTGGTGCCGTATTCGTAACAACGTTTGGTGTGAAACAACCCGGCTTTTCCGGTAATTCCCTGCGTAATAAGTTTTGTATTTTGATTAACAAGTATAGCCATGATTTTAGTTATTTTTTAGTTACAGCAACAGATTTACGGGCAGCATCGTCAAGGTTTTCAGCACTGATGATGTTCAGCCCCGATTCTTCAATAATTTTTTTACCAATATCAACATTGGTCCCTTCGAGGCGGACAACCAGTGGTAATTTTAAACCACTTTTTTTCACTGCTGCTACAATGCCGTTGGCAATCGTATCACACTTCATTATACCACCAAATATGTTCACCAGGATACATTTCACGGCATGGTCGCCAGATATTAAGTCGAAGGCCTTGGTGACAGCTTCTTCAGTTGCCGACCCGCCAACATCAAGAAAGTTGGCCGGTTCGCCACCGTTGTGTTTTATCGAGTCCATTGTAGCCATGGCCAGGCCGGCACCGTTAACCATACAACCAATATTACCGTCGAGTGAAATGTAACTCATGCCATGTTTCGAGGCTTCTATTTCTGCATCGTTTTTTTCGGCGTTTGGGTCGCCACCCGTGTCTTTCTGCCTGAATATTGCATTGTCGTCTATGTCGAACTTGCAGTCGAGCAATGCCAGCTTATTGTCATCGGTAAGTGCTAACGGGTTAATTTCAATAAGTAATGCATCACGCTGAAGATAAACTTGGTATAGCTTCTGCAGAATGTCGCCTAATTGTTTTTTTAGCTCACCTTTCAGGCCTAAAAAATCAGCAGCCTTGGTTTTTAACTCGTCTGAAACAGATTTCCCGAATTCAGGATAAAGCCGCAGTATCCGCTCCGGGGTTTTTTGTGCAACTTCTTCAATGTCCACACCGCCATCGGGTGATATCATAATGAGCGGCCCCACTTTTGCCCGGTCGAGCAAAATGGCAAGGTAAAATTCTTTCAGTCCGGTACCGGCTTTTTCAAGTAATGCTGAATAAACTTTCACTCCTTCTGGCCCGGTTTGGTGGGTGACCAGTTGCATGCCAATAATATCACTTGCATATTTTTCAGCTTCATCAGGTGTGGTAAACAACTTTATGCCGCCAGCTTTCCCCCTTCCACCGGTAAAAGCCTGGGCTTTAACAACCCCGCGTGTAAAAGATACTTTTTTAAGAGCATCCCGGACTTCAGCAGGTGAAGTAACATGGATGCTTTCGGGCACCGGCAATCCGGCATCACGTAAAAGGGCTTTCGACTGATATTCGAGTAACTTCATAGTTTTGTTTCAATAGAAAAGTAAATAATGATTTAACAATCCTTTTTTCATGAATGTTCACGTCAGGTAATACATGTTTACTAATTCACTTTTTTTATCAATAATTAATCTGAATAATTAACTTTGTGTACTTAAACGGTTGTTATGTATTCAATAAGACAAAATAAAGTAGCAAGATTGCTTCAAAAGGACCTGGCAACAATATTTCAGGAGCTTACGCGTACCTCGTTGAAAGGTAAAATGATATCGGTAACGGTTGTGCGGGTATCAAAAGATTTATCGGTCGCGAAGGTTTATCTTAGTATTTTTCCGTCGGAAGGGGCTGAAGAGGCGCTTAACCTTATTCGACAGTTGTCGGGACAAATACGGGGGGAGCTTGGGCACAAAGTTGGGAAACAGCTGCGTATAGTCCCCGAACTTACTTTCTTCCTGGATGATAGTCTTGATTATATTGACCGTATCGATGATGCATTAAACGAAAACCCTTAACATTATGCAATACGACCCTATAAAACGAAGCCTTGGCAGTTTTTTCAATAAAACTGTTTTCTTACGTAAAGTATTTTATCGCCTGCTCGATTGGCTGTTGCTCCGTTCGTGGCACATACGTAAAGAGTTAAAGAAATGGAAAGCACCTGAATTCCCGGTAATTTTGGATGCGGGTTCGGGTTTTGGCCAGTACACCTACCGGATGTCGCAGTTTTTCCCCAGTGCTTTAATTAAAGCGGTTGATGTGAAAGAAGAACAAATTGCCGATTGTAATGAATTCTTTCTGAAGTCGAACTTAAACAACCGGGTAATTTTTGAAAAGGCCGACCTTACAAAATTTGTTGAACCCGAACAGTTCGACCTGATACTTTCTGTTGATGTAATGGAACATATTGAAGAAGATGTGCAGGTTTTTAAAAATTTTCATGCTTCAATGAATGACAAAGGGATGTTGCTTATTTCAACACCATCTGACCAAGGGGGGTCAGATGCACACGATCATGAAGCAGGTGACGAAGTTTCGGGGTTTATCGACGAGCATGTCCGTGATGGTTACAACATTAACGAAATACAGGATAAGCTTAAAAAAGCAGGTTTTTCTGAAGTACATGCACGATACCAGTATGGCAAGCCCGGAAGCCTGGCCTGGAAATTGTCAATGAAATATCCGATTCAGCTTTTAGGGGTTAGTAAATTATTTTTTATCGTAATTCCGTTTTATTATTTGCTCACATTTTGGCTGGTGGCCATCTTGAACCATGCCGATGTAAAAAGGGAGCATAGTAAAGGAACTGGTTTAATTGTTACAGCCTACAAATAGGTGGATTTTTCATATTACATAGCACGCAGGTATTTACGGACCAAAAAAGCAAAAAACGTTGTAAATATTATATCGGGGGTTGCTTTAGTGGGCGTAACTGTGGGCACCATTGCGCTGGTGGTTGTGCTTTCTATTTTTAACGGCTTCGATGTTTTAATAAAATCATTTTACAGCTTTTTCGACCCGCAAATCAAAATTACTGTTGCCGAGGGAAAACAATTTAATCCAAACACGGCTGTTTTCGAGCGTATTGAAAATGACGAATCTGTCGTTCATTATTGCGAGGTTGTTGAGGAAATTGCCCATTTACGTTTCGAAGGCCGACAGTTTATTGCAAAGATTAAAGGTATTGACGATGAGTATGTTGAAATGAGCAATTTATCGGAAGTTTTGTACGACGGCGAACTGATACTAAACGATGGAAATTTCGATTACACTATACTCGGACGCGGTGTTGCTTACAATCTTGGTGCTTCGGCAAATTTTATTCATCCTGTTCATATCTCAGTACCCAAAAAAGGTACGGGCATGTCAAGTTTTACCAGCCCATTCAGGCAGGAACGCGTTTTTATATCTGGTATTTATGCCGTAGGCCAGCAAGAAGTTGACAACCAGTTCGCGATTGTTCCTATAAAACTGGCGCGCGAATTACTTGATATGGACAGTTCCGTAACTTCAATTGAGATCGGACTGTCACCGGAGGTCAACGAACATAAATTTCAAAGAAAACTACAAAAGTTACTTGGCGATGAATATGTGGTTGAAAACCGGTATCAGCAGCACGAACAATATTATCGCGTAGCTGAGAGCGAACGCTTCTTTATTTACCTGATCTTGTCTTTTATTGTTGTTATTGCTTCATTTAATTTAGCCAGTTCAATTGCCATGCTTCTTATCGATAAGAAAAAAGACATTCATATTTTACTCAGCCTGGGGTTAACCCGTAAAAAAATTGGACGGATATTTTTCTTTGAAGGCATGTTGGTTTCAGTTGTGGGTGTTACAATTGGTTTAGTGCTGGGTATTTTAATATGCCTGGGTCAAATACATTTCGGGTGGTTGAAATTTCCTATGTCGTTTGCCGTTGAAAATTACCCGGTTGAAATACGTTTTTGGAGCCTTGTCCTTATTACGGTTACCGTATTGGTTATTGGTGGCATTGCTTCGTGGCTGCCCGTAAAAATATTGCCCGAAAGTTTTTTCGAATATGATAATGAATAAAATTACTGATCTCCCCAGTTTTCGCGGTCAAGGCTTCGATATTGTATTGCTTCAGAAAGGTGGTGGGCCTGAACATTTTCAGAATTTTCGAGGTCGGCAATGGTACGCGACACTTTTAATATGCGGTCGTAGGCCCGGGCTGAAAGGCCTAATTTTTCCATGGCGGTTTTCAGGATTTCGGAGCCGGCCTTATTGGGCTGGGCGTATGTTCGTAGTTGCTTCGAGCTCATTTGTGCGTTGCAGTGCACGTCTTCAATTTCCTTAAAACGTGCAGCCTGAATTTGCCGGGCCGCGATTACACGTTGCCGTATCTCTTTACTGGTTTCGCCGGGTGGCTCGGTCGATAGTTTTTCAAAGGGAACGGGCACCACTTCAAGATGGATGTCGATACGGTCGAGTAGTGGTCCCGAAATACGGTTCAGGTATTTTGTTACCATGCCGGCTGCACATACGCAGGCGCGGGTGGGGTGGTTGTAATAGCCGCACGGGCAGGGGTTCATACTTGAAACCAGCATAACACTGGCCGGGTACTCAACAGAGAACTTGGCCCGCGAAATGCTGATTTTGCGGTCTTCAAGGGGTTGCCGCATTACTTCAAGTACGGTACGTTTAAACTCGGGCAGCTCGTCGAGAAAAAGCACCCCGTTATGCGCCAGTGAAATTTCACCGGGCTGTGGGTAAGTGCCGCCCCCAACGAGGGCTACATCCGAGATGGTGTGGTGGGGGGAACGAAACGGCCGTCGTGTCATTAATGAGGTGTCGTTGTCTAATTGACCCGACACCGAATGAATTTTAGTCGTTTCAAGGGCTTCATATAAGGTAAATGGGGGTAGGATTGAGGGAATACGTTTGGCCAGCATGGTTTTTCCAGAGCCGGGTGCGCCAATCATGATGATATTGTGACCTCCGGCAGCAGCTACTTCAAGTGCCCGTTTTACATTTTCCTGGCCTTTCACATCAGCAAAATCTATATCGGTTTGCATCACATCTTCGTAAAAGACTTTTCGGGTGTCAACAATGGTTTGTTCTAACTCACCCTTATCTTCAAAAAAGTCGATAACCTCACGAATGTTTTCGGCCCCGTATATTTTAAGTTTGTCAACAACAGCAGCTTCCCTGGCATTTTGTTTAGGAAGGATAAAACCTTCAAACCCTTCGGAACGTGCTTTTATGGCAATAGGTAAAACACCTTTTATGGGCAACAGGCTACCGTCGAGCGATAATTCACCCATAATCAGGTATTTCTCAAGTTTGTCGGATTTTATTTGGTCTGAAGCTGCTAAAATACCTATGGCAAGCGGCAGGTCGTATGCTGAGCCTTCTTTACGGATGTCAGCTGGTGCCATGTTGATAATAACCTTGTAGCCGGGTAATTTGTAGCCCGATTCGCGCAGCGCTGAATCAATGCGTTGCTGGCTTTCGCGAACGGCATTATCGGGGAGCCCCACAATATGGAATTTTATGCCACGGCTTACCGTTACCTCAATGGTGATGGTTATTGCATCTATTCCCTGAACAGCACTTCCATAGGTTTTTACTAACATATTCAGCGTTTTAAAAAGGGAAAGTACAAATTCAATTGATGGATATAGAGTGGATTAATGAAATATTCAGTTTTTTTTAATGAAGGGGCATTTTGAAGCGATAAAGCGAATTTTTTAGAAAGGAAAAAGGAACCCGCCTATGCGAATTCCTTTTCTGTTATTCAAAAAGAATAAAATAATTATTTTTTCTTTTCCCACAGTTCTTCCATATCTTCAAGGGTACGTCCTTTGGTTTCAGGAACCATTTTCCAGACAAAGATTAATGAAAGTACGCTCATTACACCATAGAAACCATAAGTGAAAGCACCGCTGAATTCCATCATGGCAGGGTAGGTAGATGAAATAAGATAATTAGCGGCCCATTGTGCAGCTACAGCAATTGCAACTGCCTTACCACGAATTTTGTTCGGGAATATTTCTGATATTAACACCCAGGTAATTGGTCCCCATGACATCATGAATGAGGCAGTATAGACAATGATAAATACCAGTGTGCTGATTCCTATGATTTCAAAATATGCAAGTCCTGAAATGGCAAACATACCAATGGCCATACCAGTAGAACCTACAATAAGCAATGGTTTACGCCCCCATTTGTCAACCGTGAATATGGCAATTACGGTGAACACCACATTCACAAGGCCCATAATAACGGTTTGCATCATCGAAGCATCTTTGGCAGCACCCATACTTTCGAAAATACGCGGTGCATAGTATAATGCCACGTTAATTCCTACAAATTGCTGGAATACGGAAAGGAGGATGCCAATAATAATTACCACTTTTCCGAATGAAAAGAGTTTGCCCGATGAGTGGTGTGCTAAACTGGCCTTAATTTCTTCCATTACGAGTTTTGCCCGTTCCACCCCGTTAATGCGGGTCAATACTTTCATGGCATCATCAGTTTTGCCGCTTAATGCCAGATAACGCGGAGTCTCAGGCACGAAGAAAAGCAACAGGCCGAATAGTCCGGCCGGAATGGCTTCAGACAAGAACATGCGTCGCCAACCGATGGTATTAATCCACTCTAATGACTGTCCGTTGGCAATACCCCAATTAACGAAATATACCACCAACATACCGAAAATAATGGCGAACTGGTTCAATGAAACCAGCTGTCCGCGTACATTCGAGGGCGCAATCTCACCAATATACATTGGAGTAACAGCTGAGGCCAAACCTACACCAATACCGCCGATAATGCGGTAAAAGTTAAACATCAATAATAAACCGATGGTTGGGTTTCCCCTTTCAAAGAAAAATGTTTCGGGGAACCCGGAACCCAGTGCTGAGATGAAAAAGAGCCCGGCTGCGAGCATTAAAGCTTTTTTTCTTCCCAGTTTTGATGCAATTAACCCGGATAATGCACCACCAATAATGCAGCCAATTAGTGCACTTGATGTTGTGATTCCGTGAATAAGAGTGCTTAAGCCCTGGCTGTTAATCAGGTATTCCTGGATCGATTTCTCAGCCCCGGAGATAACTGCTGTGTCATAACCAAAAAGTAGCCCGCCAATGGTTGCCACAATAGTTATGAGCAATACATAAACTTTACTGTTTCTCATAAGCTTATGGCTTAAATATAATAATTTATTAGCTGTTCAAACAATTCTTGCTTACCACTTATTTGTTTTGGTTCACCTACTTTTTTGGCTACTTCATACAATTGTTCAAGTGATAATTTACCTGAAGCAAATGCTGCACCGTCGCCATTGTTAAATGAAGCGTAACGTTCATCGCGCAATTTCAGGTAATCTGAATCTTTCAATACTTTATCGGCAATAATCAAACCACGGGCAAAAACGTCCATGCCACCAATGTGTGCAATAAATTTATCTTCAAGGTCGGTTGAGTTACGACGCATTTTAGCATCGAAGTTAACACCACCGTGCTCGAAACCACCTGCAGGAAGAATTTCCATCATTGCCTCGGTAACCTCGTAAATGTTGGTTGGAAATTCGTCAGTGTCCCATCCGTTTTGGTAGTCACCTTTGTTGGCATCGATTGAACCCAGTTTGCCGGCATCGGCAGCCATACGTAGTTCATGTGTGAATGAGTGGCCGGCCAATGTAGCGTGGTTAACCTCTACGTTGATTTTGAAATCGTCGATCAAGCCTTGTTTATTGAGGAACCCAAGTACAGTTTGTGTGTCGTAGTCGTACTGGTGCTTGGTTGGCTCCATAGGTTTTGGCTCAATTAAGAACGTACCTTTGAAACCTTGCTTACGGCCATAGTCGCGTGCCATGCGCAGGAATTGGCCCAGATGGTCAAGTTCTTCTTTCGTTTTAGTGTTGTGCAGGCTCATGTAACCTTCACGTCCGCCCCAGAATACATAACCGGTACCACCTAACGCGATGGTAGCATCGATAGCATTTTTAACTTGTACACCCGCATTGGCAACAACATTAAAATCGGGGTTTGTTGAAGCACCGTTCATATAACGTGGGTTGCTGAATACGTTAGCTGTACCCCAAAGTAGTTGAACACCGGATTCTTTTTGCTTTTGCTTGGCAATTTCAACCATTTGGGCCAGGTTCTTCTCAATTTCGAAAACAGTTCCGTCGCCGGCTACGTCAACATCGTGAAAGCAGTAGAAAGGTGCACCTAATTTTGTGATAAACTCAAAGGCAGCATCCATTCTTTTTTTGTTAGCTGTCATGGTGTCCTTGTCGTCCCATGGGAAAACTTTTGTCCCGGGGCCGAACGGGTCGCCACCGTCGCCTGTTAACGTATGCCAGTATGCCACTGCAAAGCGCAAGTGCTCTTTCAATGTTTTACCTGCAACTACTTTGTTCTCGTCGTACCATTTAAATGCTAATGGATTTTTCGATTGTGGTCCTTCGTATTGAATCTTATCAATACCTTTGAAGTACTCTTTTTCACCTATTAATACACTCATAATTTTATTTGTTTGTACCTCTCAACTCCTAAATAGTGATAAGAGGTAAGTTTGTAATTAAAAAGTCATTAAGTCATTGAGTCATTAGAAAAGGGATTGTTGGTAATTTCTTTCCCGTATTTAATTTCAATTTCGTGGACAGCATTGTTTGTTTTCTTTGAAATGAAATCTACCGAAACCTTCTGAAATATTAGCTGCAACAGAATCAGATGATTTAACTAGTTGTTTGCCAATGGTGACTTTTCCAAAATAACCCCATTTTTGAACTACATTCCAGCATTTATCACTCAGTTTCATTGCTTTTTGATAAACTTTTAAATCATCAAGTTTCATTTAAACTCTTTTTATAAAAATTAAACAATTCTTCATTCTTTTAATAGCCAATGACTTTACCTATTCTCAATGACCAATGACTAATGACTAATGACTAATGACTAATGACTAATGACTCAATGACCAATTATATAAATCGTCCAAGTAATTCTTTCCAACTACCGTAAGCATCTTCGTATTGGGCTTTCTTCGATGCATCGGGCTCAATGGTTTCGAGCTTTTTCAAGCTTCCGAATGCTTCGGCAAATGATTTGTAATAACCCGAACCAACTGCTGCACCACGCGCTGCACCAACTGAACCATCGGTGTTGTATAGCTCAATGGTTGCCCCGCTGATACCGGCTAAGGTGTCGCGGAATATTGGGCTAAGGAACATGTTGGCTTTTCCGGCACGGATTACCTGTGCATCGATGCCAATTTGTTTCATGATTTCCATTCCGTAGTTAAACGAGAATACAATTCCCTCTTGTGCGGCACGGAACAAGTGGTCCTGCGTGTGCGTGTTAAAACTTACACCACTTATTTGTGAACCAATATACTTGTTTTTCAATAATCTTTCAGCCCCGTTTCCAAAAGGTAAAACACTTACACCTTCTGAACCAATTGGGACTTTGGCGGCCAGTTCGTTCATTTGTACGTAATCGTAAGCCTGGTTGCCCACGTTTTTGTTCATCCATGAATTGAGGATGCCGGTCCCGTTCACGCAGAGCAGGACGCCAAGGCGGTTTTGTTCGGGTGTATGGTTAACGTGGGCAAAAGTGTTAACCCGTGAGTAAGGGTCGTATTTTACTTCATCACTTACCCCGTACACAACGCCCGAAGTTCCGGCTGTAGTGGCAATTTCACCGGGGTTTAGCACATTCAGCGAAAGCGCGTTGTTGGGCTGGTCACCGCCACGGTAAGTTACTTTGGTGCCCTCGGCTAATCCAAATTCTTTAGCAACAGCGGCACTTACTTTGCCTTGCTCTGAGAATGTTGGTCGGATTTCAGGTATTACCGATTCGCTAAACCCATAATGGTCCATCAGCATTTTTGAAATCCCGTTGGCTTTAAAATCCCAGAACATACCTTCCGATAAACCTGAAATTGTTGTTGTGCATTCTCCGGTCAGGCGCATAGCAATATAATCGCCCGGCAGCATAATTTTGTCAATTTTAGCATACACGTCGGGTTCGTTTTCTTTAACCCACTTCAGTTTTGACGCGGTAAAGTTGCCCGGTGAGTTTAACAGGCTTGAAAGACAACGTTCTCCACCCAATTTATTGAATGCTTCATCTCCAATCTCGGCAGCACGGCTGTCGCACCATATAATTGACGGTCGAAGTACATTTTTGTCTTTGTCAACTACAACAAGCCCGTGCATTTGGTATGAAATGCCGATGGCTTCGATGTTTTTCGGGTCAACGCCCGATGACTCCAATACCGACTTGTTGGCCAGTTTGAGGTTTTCCCACCATAAGTTGGGATGTTGTTCGGCCCATCCTGCTTTATCAGCAGATATTTTCATTTCTTGCTTCGGAAAGAAATCTGAAGCAACACATTCTCCGGTTTCGCCATTAACAAGCGAAGCTTTTACTGAAGAACTACCTACGTCGTATCCTAAAAAATACATAATATTTTTGTTTTATGTTTTAAAACGATTTTCTTTCAATCAGTTTAGTCGGGACTACTTGTTTCATTTCACCGGGATTTAGTACATAATAAGCAGCCAATTTACCCATTTCGTAAAAATTGGTTGATAAGGCTGTAATTCCCTCGTTTATATATTTTTTCATTGGTGTTTCGTTGTACGAGATAATCCCTATATCGTTACCAATGTGCAAATGCTTGTCATGAGACTTGTCGAGAAGCCGTGTTAATGTACGGTCGCTAACCAGCAGGTACAAGTCGCCTTTTTTAATGTCGACTGATTGAATGTTGTATTCAGTCTTGTAGTTTATATTGTTGTCGGCACAAAAGCGTTCAAAGTTTGTGATGGTTTCTTTGGGGTGAAAGGTCCATTCCTGCGGATATAATAAAATGAAACGATTATATTTTTTTATTCGGGCAACCACCGATTGGAGGTTGTCATAAACAGATTGACCAAAATCCTGACATACGAATGAATGGTTTTCGCCGGCATGGATGTTCCAATCCACAACCAGTAATTTTTCGGCAGGTATTTTATTGATCACCTTTTTCATCCGTGGGTGGTCAAAATTCATAATTATGTAATGACTGTATTTTCCGATACTGTCATTTATGATCGATTCAAAAACCCTGAAATTGTAGTGGTGAAACATTAAATCGACTGAAATGTTTTCGGGTAGGTTGGAGCGGAATCCATCGTACAAAACTTCTTTATAGGCTTTGAATGTGTCAAGAAAAAGTAATATCCGGTTTAACTGTTTCGATACAAAATATCCGCGATTAGGAACCGACTCAACAATACCCCGGCTTTTTAATTCAGAATAAGCCTTGAAAACGGTATCCCTCGACAGTGATGCATTTTTCACCAGTTCGTTAACCGAAGGCAACATGTCGCCATGATCGAGCGAACCTTCGCTTATAGCGTTGGCAATAGAATCGACAAGCTGAATGTATTTCAGCGAATTTGACTGTGGGTTTATGTGAAAATTAAAAGACATGCTGTTCTGGTCTGTTCTGCTTGCAAATATACAACGTTTTTTTAAATAACAAATATGTATGCAA
Source organism: Bacteroidales bacterium (assembly GCA_041694375.1). Lineage (GTDB taxonomy): Bacteria > Bacteroidota > Bacteroidia > Bacteroidales > Prolixibacteraceae > Roseimarinus. The sequence goes on from JASMTI010000198.1 coordinate 99,384, forward strand.
TTATTTTTCTGAATGGTAACTTTTTATGAGGTATTTTTGCTACTGCCAACTGCCACTACAACTCACCAGTAGTAAGTAGTAATATGCAAAGCAAAAAAGCTTTCATAACTTAAAGCATGACTGCCAACTGCTACTGCCACTACTTTATACTTCCACCTGACAAACGCCATTAACAAGGCTTTGTCTTAACCTCCTTTGATCACCGTAGCTTTATTCGAAGGTGATAACCTGAACCTACTCCCCCTTCAGCGCATTCCATCCCTGCGCGGTAAGTTCTATTTCGGTGCCTCCCATTGCTACCAGGTTCGTGCCTTCCGATGCATCAACGATATGGCCAATGACGGTAATATCGGGATGGTTTCTGATTTTATCGTGGTCTGATATCGGGACTGTGAACAACAATTCATAATCTTCGCCTCCGTTAAGTGCAGCAACAATCGGGTTGATGTGCATTTCTTCTGCCAGGTTTTTGGTTTCGTTGTCCATCGGGATTTTTTCTTCATATATCTTAGCCCCCACGCCTGAGTCGCTGCAAATATGCATTACCTCCGATGACAAGCCGTCTGAAATATCCATCATGGCAGTAGGTTTTACTTTTAGTCCTTCAAAAATCTTTTTCATATCGGTGCGGGCTTCGGGCTTTAGCTGGCGTTCCAAAATGTAATTGTATCCTTCGAGTTGGGGCTGGACGTTTGGATTGTCTTTAAAAACACGGTTTTCACGTTCAAGCAGGTTGAGCCCCATGTAAGCACCGCCCAAATCGCCGGTAATACATATAAGGTCGTTTTTTTGGGCACCATTTCTGTATATCAGTTCTTCTTCGTTGGCCATGCCGATAGCCGTAACGCTAATCACCAGTCCGGTCATTGATGAGGTTGTATCGCCACCTACTAAATCGACCCCGTATTTTTCACAGGCCAGGTTCATGCCCTCGTATATTTGTTCAAGTGCTTCAACCGAAAATTTTGACGAAACAGCAATGGAAACCGTTATCTGTGTGGGCACGGCATTCATGGCTGCCACATCACTGAGGTTAACCACAACTGCTTTATATCCCAGGTGTTTTAGGGGCACATACATTAGGTTAAAGTGGATGCCCTCGGTAAGCAAATCGGTAGTTACCACTACTTTTTTGTCATTACAGTCAATAACAGCGGCATCGTCGCCCACGCCTTTTAATGTTGAAGCGTTTCTTATCTTTATTTTATTTGTTAACCTGTCGATGAGCCCAAATTCGCCTAAATCGGAAATTGATGTTACTTTGCGTTCGTTATCAGCCATTTTATATCGGATGTTATGGTATGAAATATGATTTAAAGAGGGCAAAAATAGGACTACTTTACTATCTTTGCAACATTTTTTAAACAGTCTGGCAAATTCATTGTTTAATAATTTCACCGGACTTCAAAATTAACACAATATGACAGAACAAGATAAGATATTAGAGAAAGTAACGAACGAGGAGTATAAGTACGGTTTTGTCACTAATATAGAACAAGATATTATCGAAAAAGGGCTCAGCGAAGATGTGGTACGCATTATTTCAGCTAAAAAAGAAGAGCCCGAATGGATGCTCGATTTCAGGCTGAAAGCTTTTCGCAACTGGGAAAAAATGAAAAAACCCGACTGGGCATACCTTAAAATTCCACCCATCGACTACCAATCGATAAGTTATTATGCTTCTCCAAAAAAGAAAGAAAATCAGCCCCAAAGCCTCGATGAGGTGGACCCTGAGTTGATTGACACCTTTAATAAACTGGGCATCCCGCTCGAGGAACAAAAGCATTTGAGCGGCGTGGCCGTTGATGCTGTGATGGACAGTGTCTCGGTGAAAACAACATTTAAAGAAACCCTGGCCGAACGGGGCATTATCTTTTGTTCGTTTAGTGAGGCTGTTAAGGAATATCCTGACTTAGTAAAAAAATATCTGGGTAATGCAGTGCCTGCAGGCGATAATTATTTTGCTGCATTGAATTCGGCTGTGTTTAGCGACGGCTCATTTTGCTACATACCCAAAGGTGTGCGATGCCCCATGGAACTTTCAACGTATTTCCGCATCAATGCTGCCAATACCGGGCAGTTTGAGCGTACACTCATTGTTGCCGATGACGATAGCTATGTGTCGTACCTCGAAGGTTGTACTGCACCACAACGCGATGAAAACCAGTTGCATGCCGCCGTGGTAGAAATTATTGCCATGGAACGTGCCGAAGTAAAATATTCAACGGTGCAAAACTGGTATCCCGGCGATAAAAACGGCAAAGGCGGTATCTACAACTTTGTAACCAAACGCGGAATTTGTCGTGGCGACCATTCAAAAATATCGTGGACACAAGTTGAAACCGGCTCGGCCATTACCTGGAAATATCCAAGCTGTGTGCTATTGGGCGACAACTCAAAAGGCGAATTTTACTCGGTTGCGCTTACCAACAACCACCAACAGGCCGATACCGGAAGCAAAATGATTCATATTGGTAAAAACAGTAAAAGTATTATCGTATCGAAAGGTATTTCAGCCGGGGTAAGCAGCAATGCCTACCGTGGTTTGGTAAAAGTGGCAAAAAATGCCGACAACGCCCGTAACTTTTCGCAGTGCGACTCACTCTTGCTGGGCGACCGTTGCGGTGCCCATACCTTTCCGTATATCGAGTGTGCCAACAAATCGGCTATTCTGGAACATGAGGCCACGACCTCGAAAATTAGCGAAGACCAGATATTTTATTGTAACCAACGTGGCATCGAAACCGAAGATGCCGTGGGCATGATTGTAAACGGCTATGCCAAAGAGGTGCTGAACAAACTGCCTATGGAGTTTGCTGTTGAAGCCCAAAAATTGCTCGCCATCAGCCTCGAAGGTAGTGTAGGGTAATTGAGACTTTGAGATGTGAGATTTTAGACTATAGATAATGAGATAAAACATATTAGGCATTTAAATTATCACTCCAGTGACCAATGACTAATGACTAATGACTAATGACTTAGAAGATATGTTGACAATTAAAAATTTACATGCCACAATTGATGGCAAAGAAATATTAAAAGGGATTAACCTGGAAGTTAAACCGGGCGAGATTCATGCCATAATGGGCCCAAATGGCTCGGGGAAAAGTACGCTGGCCAATGTACTGGCAGGCCACGAGAATTTTGAAGTAACCGAAGGTGAAGTAACTTTTTTAAACGAGGACTTGCTTGAGCAGGCAGCCGAAGACCGTGCCCGTAATGGTCTGTTCCTGAGCTTTCAGTACCCTATTGAGATACCCGGCGTGAGCATGGTAAATTTTATGAAGACAGCAGTAAACGAGCAGCGGAAACACCGTGGGCTCGAACCGCTTAAAGCTTCGCAATTCCTCAAACTGATGGAGGAAAAGAAAAAAGTGGTTGAAATTAGTTCGCAGCTCACCAACCGTTCGGTAAACGAAGGTTTTTCGGGAGGGGAAAAAAAGCGGAACGAAATTTTCCAGATGGCCATGCTCGAACCCAAACTGGCCATTCTCGACGAAACCGATTCGGGGCTCGATATTGATGCACTCCGCGTGGTGGCCAACGGGGTAAACACCCTCAAGTCGCCCGATAATGCAACCATTGTGGTAACCCACTACCAGCGCCTGCTCGATTACATTGTGCCCGATTATGTGCATGTATTGTATAATGGCCGTATAGTTAAGTCGGCCGGCAAAGAACTGGCATACGACCTCGAAGAAAAAGGCTACGATTGGTTGAAAAACGAAGTGGACCAATAAAAAAAGAAAATTGTAACATGATTGAAAAAGTACAATATACAGCAGCCGAAGAATTGGCAGGACTCTTTACCACAAATAAAGAAATTTACGACGAAGGCTGTCCCGATTATATGAATCGGGCACGCGAGGCGGCACTCGAAAAATTTAAACAATCGGGCATTCCTTCGCGTAAGCACGAGGATTATAAATACACCGACCTGCGCCCGGTTTTTCAGAACGATTTTGAAGTGGTGCCGCGCTATGTTGAGCATAGTGTCGATTTGCACGAAGTATTTCATTGCGATGTGCCCAAGCTGAACACCCACCTCATCATCTTGGTGAACGGTTGGTACTACGGGCAAAACCGGAAAATAGGACAGTTGCCCGAGGGCGTAGTGTGCAGCAGCCTGCAACACGCGGCCACGCACCATCGCGATATTGTTGAGAAATATTACAATAAAATGGCAGGTGAGTCTAACGACCCCATGGCCAACCTTAACACAACCATGGCCAAGGACGGGCTTTTCTTTTATGTGCCCGACAATGTGACCATTGAGGCACCGGTGCAAATTATAAACCTGATGTTTGGCAAGGAAAACACCTTTGCCGCCCAGCGCAACCTTTTTATTATGGGCAAAAACAGCGAGGCACGCATTGTGTTTTGCGACCACACCCTCAATAACAATTACTACATACTCAACAACCTAAGCGAGAGCTACATCGACCGCGATGCACGCTTCGGGTTTTACTCGGTGCAAAACCAGCATAACGGGGCCGTAAACATTACCAATTTCTTCGGAAAAATTGAAACCAACGCGCAACTCGATTCAGATGTGGTAACCCTTAACGGCGGCATTGTGCGCAACAACCTCAAGGTAGTGCTTAATGGACAGCATGCACATGCCAATATGAACGGTCTAAGCTTTACCGACCAAACACAACATGTTGATAACTTTACCGCTGTTGACCATGCCGTGCCCAATTGCACCAGCAGCCAGTTGTACAAAAATATTCTCGATGATAAGTCGAAAGGTGCCTTTACAGGGCAAATCAATGTTTTTCAGGATGCACAAAAAACCGAAGCTTTTCAGCAAAGCAACAACGTGCTGTTGAGCGAAAGCGCCGAGATGAACACAAAGCCACGACTGGTTATCGATGCCGACGATGTGCGGTGCAGCCATGGTGCCACCGTTGGACGTATCGACGAAGAGGCACTGTTTTACTTACGAACCCGCGGCATTGGCCAAAAAGAAGCCAGGCTGATGATTATGTACGCCTTTGCCGACGAAGTACTTTCGCAGGTGGGGGTCGATGTGTTGCGCGAAAGGCTCGAAGAACTGGTCGACCGCCGCTTACGTGGCGAGCTTGGCCCATGCCAAAGCTGTTCGTTTAAACATGGCAGGCGGTAAAAGCAAAAAATTAACGCAAAATAATTAAATCCGGGAGTGGGGCTTTTTGCCATCGCTTTCCGGGTTTTTTATTTTTGGGTGGCTGCCCGCCGCGCTTTTCAATTCAAATTTATTGCAATTAGCAAATATAAATCACCTTATAAAAAAAAGTTGTTATAATGGTTGTATTTTAATTCATCGTATATTACCTTCCATGATGTTTTAAATATCTGAGCTGTGAATAAATCCACCAACTATAAAGCTGAATACGAAAACCTACTTGAAGAAAACTGTTTGTTAAGAGAAGAAATTGAAATACTCAAATCTCAAATTCAAAAATCAAACGTTAATAAATCTTCAGGTAACTCCAAAGTAGATACTAAGCCATTATCTTCCCAGTACAATGTAAATGACACATATACAGTAAATAAATTTGCCACACCCGATAAAAAAATTAAACTTTACTTGTCACTTTTTAAAGGGCGGACAGATGTTTACGCTAAACGTTGGGAGAACAAGAAGAAAGACAAAGCTGGTTATTCACCGGTTTGTAAAAACGAATGGACTCCCGGACTTTGCAACAAACCTAAAATAAAATGCAGCAAGTGCCTGAATCGTGAGTGTGAACCACTTGATGAAAGTGTAATTGAAAGTCATTTAAAAGGACAAATTGTTGCTGGTGTTTATTCTTTGCTAACAGATGAGAACTGCCATTTTCTTGCCATTGATTTTGACGGTGAAGAATGGAAAGATGATATTGTTACAATACGTGAGATTTGTAACGAGTTTGAAATACCTATGGTACTTGAACGCTCCCGCTCAGGAAATGGCGCACACCTTTGGTTCTTTTTCGAAAATGCAATAAGTGCTGCCTTGGCACGTAAGTTTGGCAGCTCATTGCTTACTTATGGCATGGGTAAACGATATAAAATTGATTTCAGCTCATACGACCGGCTTTTCCCCAATCAAGACACCATGCCAAAAGGTGGATTGGGAAACCTTATTGCCCTTCCGTTACAAAAGGAAGCTAGAAAAAAGGACAATTCTGTTTTTATCGATGATTCGCTCAAACCTTACGATGATCAATGGGCTTTTCTTGCTTCTATAAAACGATTTACAAAAACCGAAATTGAAAGTCTCACAACAAAATTAAGTGGTGGAAATGAACTTGGCATGCTAAAGATTGAAGAAGATGAAATAAAGCCATGGGAAAAACAAACGGTTGTTAAACTGAGAAACAGTGATTTTCCTTCAAGAATATCAATCGTCAGGGCAAATATGCTTTACATACCAACGCATGGCATTTCACAAAATGCACTGAACCGGCTTAAACGGCTTGCTGCTTTTAAAAATCCAGAATTCTACAAAGCGCAAGCTATGCGATTGCCCACATTTAATAAACCAAGGGTGATTTCATGTTCTAAAATTAAATCGGACTATTTGTGCTTGCCCCGTGGTTGCGAAACTGACTTAGAGGATGTTTTTTCTCAATCGGGTACTGAGGTATCTTTTTCCGATGAATCAAATAATGGAAAGTCTGTTGATGTAACTTTTAAAGGTGTTCTGCGCTATGAGCAACAGCTTGCACTTGACAAATTACTAACAAAAAAAATCGGGGTATTATGCGGAACAACAGCATTTGGTAAAACAGTCGTAGCATTAAAGCTTATTGCCGAACGAAAAGTGAATACACTTATACTGGTCGATAAAATTAACTTGTTAAACCAATGGGAAAACCGTATTAGTGAATTTCTTTCGATAAGCGAAATTGTAAAAACGAAGACAGGAAAGCATAGTAAAAAAAGTGTAATTGGAAAGCTTGGTGGGGGCAAGCAACAATTAAGAGGTGTAATCGACATTGCGTTGCTTCAATCGTTAAACAGTCAGGGAGAGGTGAAAGCGTGTGTAAAAGACTACGGGATGGTAATAGTTGATGAATGCCACCATGTTTCAGCATTTACATTCGAAAATGTGCTTAAAGAAGTTAATTCTAAATATGTTTATGGCTTAACAGCAACACCAACCCGAAAAGATGGCCATCATCCAATTATAACGATGCAATGTGGTGATATTCTTTACCGGGATGATGCAAAGTTGCAAGCAGAAAAGAGACCTTTCGAGCATTATTTAATACCACGGTTTACGCCTTTCAAATTACCTGAAAACACTGATAAAAGTGAAATCACCATTAGCAAATTGTATCGTGAAATTGTTGAGGATGAAACCCGAAATCAATTAATTACTGAAGATATTGAGACATGCTATCTTGAAGGTAAAAATTGTTTGGTTTTAACCGGCAGGAAAAACCACGTTGACAACCTTGTTAATATACTCAAAAAGAATATTCCTGATATAGTTGCCCTGACGGGGGGAATGGGAACAAAAACAACGCGGTTAAAACTCAACAAGATTTCAGGAATGCCTGAAGAAAAGCCGCTAATAATTGTTGCCACCGGGAGTTTCATTGGTGAAGGCTTTGATGCACCACGGCTCGACACACTTTTTCTTGCCATGCCAATTTCGTGGAAGGGCACCCTGCAACAATATGCCGGCAGGTTGCACCGCCTTTTCGATGGAAAAAAAGAAGTAGCGGTTTATGACTATATCGATATTCATGTGCCAATGCTCGAACGCATGTACAGTAAGCGATTAAAAGGTTATGCATCGATTGGCTATAAGTTAAAAAACGAGATTGGCGATATGGTTAATAACAGTGATTTCATTTATGATACAAATAGTTTTCTCCCTGTTTTTGCCCGGGATGTTAGAAATGTAAAGAAGGAAATACTGATTGTTAGCCCATTTATCACGCAAAAACGAACACATGAGATGTTATCTATATTAAGTAGTGTTGCCCGTTATACAGAAGTAACCATCATAACACGTCCTGTGAGTGATTTTAATTACAATCAAAACGGATTAGATGAAGCACATGCCAATATCAAAAAAGCCGGTATAAACCTAATTCTCAAACGCAACTTCCACCAAAAATTTGCCATTATCGACCATAAAATTGTGTGGTACGGCAGCATTAATTTAATGAGTTTTGGCAAAGCACAAGAAAGCATGATGCGCATTGTAAGCGGGAATATCGCCTTTGAGCTGGAGCGGGGAATTCGGAATTTTGATTGATATATATGTAATGAAAGAAAGATTGTTAAATTTCAAACATGAGAAAATAGACTTTTGTACTTTTTTCCACATCAAAATAAAAACCATGGAAAACAATTGTAAAACAGTTATTTCCCATGGTTTTCTATTGTATCCAATTGCTTTCCACCGTTTTCTATAACTTCAATCGCTTATCTACCGAATACCTTCCGCTGCCGGCAAACAGTAGTGCAAAATACACCAGTAAGTAATGTATGGCCGGTTCTTTAATCGATAGTGGATCCGATGCGTGTGCCACAAATACGGCAACCAACATGGTGAATATAAGTGGTATAACTGCCAGCCGGGTTCCCAGTCCAAAAATCAATAACAAAGAACCACCCACTTCAGCTGTGGCTGCGAGTGCCATTGATGCTGTGGCGCTCAGTCCGAAAAGTGGTAAAAACTGTACCGGTTCGCCCGAAAAGAGCATGCCAAATTTTGGAATACCATGAGTAAGCATCAGTACCCCAAATCCAATCCTGATAAGTAACAATGCAACATCGGTCGGTACCGGTGCATTGTTTACCCTGAACAATTGTTTTATCTGTTTCATTTTTATAAATTTTTAATTTGTCCTAATAAGACAAAAAAACAGATATTTTGTTCTTTAGTTTTTTGAAGAATCGGAGAAAGGCACATCTTTCTCCTTCGAAATGGTTGAAATTGCAGACCTCAATTCTTGCAGGGTTGGAAAATCAAAACAGCCGGGCTGAACAATTGACAAACATTTGCCATTTGCATCATAGGCATCAATCCTCCCCGTTTGGTAGGTTATTGATTTAATATTGCTCCAGCTTGCTTTACGCTCGGGTTTTGTTACGTATGGTTTGTAAATAATTTCATCGTCGTTGACTGCGATGTATGCTTTGCCCAACAAACGGCGTGGAGGGAAACCAAAGCCTGTCGTCACTTGAGTAATACCATTCAAACTAAAAATGAAGATAAAAAACCAGTCAAAAACAGTGATGTGCCCTTTATCGTGATGTTGAATTGGAAACCATGCAATGGCAAGGGCTAGCATAATAAAGCCGAGCGTAATTTGAAGCCGTGAATTTGTTTTAAGTTTTAATAAATCTTTGTGGTAGTGCATAAGGGTAAAATATTTAATCGTTTGTTATCTTTTTCGTTCAATCTCCATTATTTCCAAATCTTTTATGCGGTCGCCATCAATCACAAACCTAAGTATGGTTTTCACTTTATGGAACCCGTGGTTGCCGGCCGCCCCAGGGTTGATGTGCAGGGTGCCGATTTTTTTATCGTAAATAACTTTCAGGATGTGCGAATGGCCGCTAATAAATAATGTCGGTGGATTTTCAAAAATCCACGGTTTTACGCTTTTGTCGTAATGCCCCGGATAGCCACCAATGTGGGTCATCCAAACCGTTATGTTTTCAATCCTGAATTTCAGGTGCCGTTTGTACACCGTACGGACTTTCTGGTCGTCAATGTTGCCGTACACACCACGCAATGGTTTAAAAGCAGCCAGTTGGTCGGCTGTTTCCATGTTGCCAAAATCGCCGGCATGCCATATTTCGTCACAATTGTTAAAAAACTCGTAAACTTTAGGGTCAATAAACCCATGCGTATCCGAAAGCAGTCCTATTCGTTTCAAATTCCTGATTTTTTGCCGTAAATTTAAAGTTTTTATCGCTTTATCAATTTTTGAAATCATTTTAATTATGAAACGACTAGCAATTGTACGACATGCCAAAACAGAGCAACAAAACTATCACCGCGATTTTGACAGGGCTTTGCTCGAGCGGGGTGTTAACGATGCCAAAAACATTGTCGGTGACCTGAAAGAATGGAACATTTATCCGGGAAAGATTATTTCGAGCCCTGCTAAGCGTGCCATAACTACAGCAAGTATTTATGCCGGGGGGCTTGGTTACCCGCTTGAAAAAATCGACGAAGTTGAAGGCTTATATTTTGAGTTTACAACCAACGACTTTATTGAGCTTATCAAGCAAACGCCAGACGATGTTGAAACACTTTTTATTTTTGGGCATAACCCTTTTATGCATTTTATGGCCCGGAACATGAGCACCGATTTTGACGGTAACATGCCAACCTGTTCTACTGTAATCCTCGATTTTAATATCGATAGCTGGAAAGATATTGAAGCCCGCTCAGGTTTATTATTTTTGCACCTGTACCCAAAATTGTATAAAGAATAAACCGGAGCGATGAATATATTTTACACACCTGATATTTCGGGGAAAGAATATACCCTTAACGAAACCGAATCGAAGCATTGCATCAGGGTTTTGCGCATGCGCAAGGGCGACATGCTCACATTGGTTGACGGGCATGGCGGTTGGTTTAAGGCTGAAATTTCCGATCCTAATCCAAAGCGTTGCAGCGTTGTTATAAATGCAGAAACCCGGGATTTTCAGAAACGGGATTTTTATTTGCATATCGCCATTGCGCCCACAAAAAACAACGACCGCTTTGAGTGGTTTCTTGAAAAAGCAACCGAAATTGGTGTGGATGAAATAACTCCTTTGCTTTGTGAACATTCCGAACGAAAAAAAATAAAACCCGAACGCCTCGAAAAAGTAGTGGTGTCGGCCATGAAGCAATCGTTAAAGGCTTATCTTCCGGTGTTGAATAATTTAACTAATTTTGAAGCGTTTTTAAATACAGGTTTTGAAGGTTTAAAATTTATCGCACATTGTGAGGAGGGTATGCCGCGTGAACATCTTTTTAGTTTGATTGAGCCCAAGCAGAAAGTATTGATTTTAATTGGCCCTGAAGGCGATTTTTCACCTTCGGAAATTGAATGGGCCAATCAAAAAGGGTTCCGGCAAATTACTTTGGGGAATAGCAGGTTGCGGACTGAGACTGCCGGCGTAGTGGCAACTCAAATTGCTAACCTTGCGAACGAAATGGAAGGTGCTTAAGCCCGGCATTTGTATTAAAAATGATGAAAATGATAAAACGAATTATACTATTCTTATTTGTAATGCTTGCTGTAACAGCTTTAGCACAACACGAAACTACTGTGAAAATTGCCCTGGCAAAATACGATGGCGGGGGCGATTGGTACAGCGACCCAACAGCTTTGCCCAACCTTATCAAATTTGTAAACAAAAACCTAGATGCCAATATCGACCCGGAACCTGCAACAGTTGAGGTGGGCAGTTACGATATTTTCAACTATCCGTTTGTGCACCTTACCGGGCATGGTAATGTTGTGTTTTCCGATAACGATGTAGAAGTGCTACGGGCTTACCTGATGAGTGGTGGCTTTTTGCACATCGACGACAACTACGGGC